>JBPCWA010000424.1:0-2830 GCA_051009975.1 Hyphomicrobiaceae bacterium | reverse complement strand
GAGCATCATCGTCTTATCCGTGAGATCGGCTTCACGGACTTTGAGCTCGGAGATGTCGCTGAACACGGCAACCGTTCCGCCGTCGCTCGTTTTTCTTTCGCTGATCTGGATCCACTTGTCGTTGCCGCGACGCTGTAGGATTGGCAGACCGGGGTTCCTGTGGTTCTCTAGACGTTCCTGGACAAATTCCTCGATCTCGGTCGTGCCGACACTGATGACACCATTTGCGACACCGGCCCTGAGGATTTCCTCGAAACTCATCCCTGGCGCGATCTCGATTTCCTCGTCTCCATAAAGTAATTCCTGATATCGCGCATTGTGAAGGACCAAACGGTCCTGTGCGTCGAAGAAGGCAAAACCCTCGGAGGTGCTCTCGATGGCATCCACAAGCTTTTGCTGGGTTGCGGTAACTTCCTGCGTACGTTCGACGACCCGGGTTTCAAGGCTCTCATTAGCGTGCCGCAATTCGTCGACGAGTTCGCGTATAGAATTGCGCATGCTTTCAAAAGACCGTGCCAGATCACCGATCTCGTCATGACGGTCCGCGTTGATGTTTGTGCCAAGATTGCCCTCGCCTATCGCTCTGGCAGATATTTGAAGTGCGGCCAAAGGTTGGACAATGTAGCGGCGTGAGATCAGGACTGAAGCCAGCGTGATTGTCGCCAGAACAGCCAAGGTCAACAATACAATGGCCAAGATGTTGGTCGAGATCTCGGCTTTCAGTCCCGACCGGGTCGCAACGATGCCAATCTTGCCGATATCTTTGCCGTCCCGTTTGATGGCGACGCGTCTGCTCGTATAGCCGTCGTCGCCAACCAGCTGCTCCAGCTTCCGATCTTGATGATCTTTTCGGGCCCGGCGAATAACTGTGCCATCGCCGGAGACCACGCGCACGAGGACGATCGTATTGTCGAGCATGAGGGAGTCGAGATAACCCTCGACGATATTGTGGTCAAAGTTCCACAGCGGCGCCTGCAGGCTGACTGACGAGATCCTCAGGTAATTGTCTAACTTGGCATCGAGCGCGCCGAATATGCGATCGCTAGCAATGAACGTGGCAAGACCCGCGAATATCAGCATGATTGCGGTAACAATCACTGCGAGTGCAACATTGAAGCGCGTACTGATACTTTGGCTATTCATTGGACGACTTGGCAATTGGCATGGATTGGAGTGTCGCGTCGGACATGCTAGGGGCAGTGGCCGCGTTGGCAAGCGATAGCTTAGAAGTAGGTGACGAGGCGCAAGAGCTGATTTGGCCAAGCTACTCTGTTGAGCCCCAATCACATCGATCCGTCTATTCGCTGCTTGGCAACTTGCGTGCCCGTATGTCCGGTTTGGGATTTCGCCGCCGTCCTCAGCGAGTTTCGACAATTGCCGGTTGCAGCCGCTCCTGGCCCATCTCGGACGTCGATCGCTGCACCTGCTTACGTCCGCTTCCGGGGGCAAAGCGGTCGTCATTTGCTGCACTTGCTCAGGTCTGCTTTTGACCCAACTCTGCCACCCGAGTCGTTGAGAAGATCACGGCGACTTACCCCTCAAGAGCGGTCGGGAGACGCAGGGCGTGCGGCGCTCTCGAGAAGCCCGCTTCTGCAAACAAGCGGTCGAATGGAGCACTTAGCTTCTGTTCAGTTCGGCTGAACAATGCTCCGGGGTGAACAATTTATAAGCAGACACGAGAAGCAAAGTCCCTCATACAGTTCAGCGCAATTCTCCACCGCAGACTACGGAATTTGAACAACATCCTTCTGATACGAGGTCTTGTGATGCCCAAATTGACTCGCCGCGAGACGTTAGCTGCTGGAGCATTGTCAGTGGTTGCACCGGCGATCTTATCTATGAAGGCCAATGCGGCTGGTTCGAAGTCGCATATTTGTCTTGTTCATGGTGCCTGGCACGGCGCTTGGGCCTGGACCCGGGTTGTGCCGCTGCTGATCGAGAAGGGGTTTTCCGTCTCAGCGCTCGATCTGTCGGGACTGGGTGCAAACGCCCACCGCCAGTCGCTCGACATCGGTCTTCACGTGCATGGTCAGGACATTCTCAGCCACCTATTCTTCAATGATTATCGGGACGCCGTCGTAGTCGGGCATTCTTATGGCGGAGGTGCTCTTTCTCAGGCATTGGCCGGCGACAAGGAGGGCCGTATCGCGCATGCGATTTATTTGGACGCGTTTCTGCTTGCTGAGGGAGAAGCCGTTGCCGCGTTCCAAAATAAGGAGGTGCGGGAGGGCATGGAAAGGTCTGCCGCCGAAGGCAAGATGATCCCACCGCGCGCTCGTGAAACCTGGGAGAAGATCTGGGGACTAAAGGGCGAACCGGCCGAGTTTTCCGCTCCGAGAATGCGACCGATGTCGCCGAGATGTTTCCTGGAGCAGGTCCAGGGTGATCCATTCGACGGGAAAGCCCGCCTGACGTACATGCGTTGCAAGCAGAACGACAACGATGTGTTCAAAGCGTTCTCCAAAAAGGCTAAGGCAGACTCGCGCTTCACCACCGCAGACATCGACGGCCATCACAATGTAATGGTGATCGACCCACTTCGCATGCGTGACGATTTAATTGGTGTTCTTTGATCCGAACGGTTATCGCAGCTAACGACTGTAGAGGGTCGCCTGCTGTCGAACTCCACGTGTTCGAATTGACCGAACCACGCCATAGGGCGGACATCCATGACCTTGGAATCAGCTCCTCAGCTGTTTGCCGTGCAGATGTCGGCTTCGTTACCTGACCGGTCTTGCGTAGGATGGAACCAGGTCGGATCGCAGTTCACTCTGAACCAGACGCAATTCCATCGTAAATCGGACAAACCTCAACGACTGCTTTTGGCCCA
>JBPCWA010000423.1:0-5359 GCA_051009975.1 Hyphomicrobiaceae bacterium | reverse complement strand
AAGGGACGAGCGCTTTCATTTCGACTTGCGCGTCTTCCGGCATTGGGGCGACATCGAGATTGCAATCCGATGCGGCATCCGCCATCAAAACGCCGCCTCCACCCGAAATCGTGACTAGGCCTACGCGACGACCCGTCGGATAGATGCGCGGTCGTGCTGCATAGGCTATGTCCAACGCTTCTTCCGTTGTTCGCGCGCGGAATGCTCCGCATTGCTTGAGTACGGCATCATAAATTGCATCTTCGCCTGCTAGTGAGGCAGTATGCGAGTTGGCAGCAGCTGCGCCGACAGCGGACCTGCCAACTTTCATGAAGATTACTGGCTTACGCGCTGCTCGTGCCGTCTCAAGTCCCTCAACAAGAACGTCACCGTCCTTGATGCTCTCCGCATAAGCGCAGATCGCATGCACATCGTCGGCTTCGGCCATCATCTTAATAACCTCGGCGACATGCACATCGCATTCATTTCCGGTCGTGACCCAGTAGGTCATGTCTAGGCCGCGCATTTGGGCAATGAAGAAAATGTGGCTGCCGTAGGCGCCCGACTGACTGGCGATCGCGAGACCGCCAGGTGTTGGGCGAGAACGTTCGACTGTAGAGGTGAAGGTCGGATAAAAATTTATTGCAGCGTTGAACACGCCGAGACAGTTGGGCCCTATTATCCGCACTCCGCTGGTTCGCGCGATTGCCGTGAGCTGATCCTGCGCTCGCTGTCCGGCTTCGCTTGTTTCGCCAAAGCCCGACGAAAAAATCATGACGGTTTTCACCGAACTTGCAACGGCGTCGCGGACGACTTCGACAACGTGTTTCGCCGGAACGGCAATCAATGCAAAATCGACCTGATCGGGAATATCTTTCAATGACGGATAAGCTGGGATGCCTTGGACGCTGTCACGGTTCGGATTGACCGGGTAGACGCGACCAGCATAGCCAAGCTTCTTGAAGAACGATATAGGACGACCGCCGATCCTAGTAGGATCGTCAGAAGCGCCAACAACGGCAACAGACTCCGGTGTCAGAAGATCGTCGAGCGTGCTCATCGGTTGGGTCTCTAGACCGTTGCTATAGGCGTTGTCGGAGATCCGACAGCGCCCGGAAGCCGTAAGGGCGGTGCGGTCAGCAAAAAGCGATTGCGTTTCGCGGCAGCCAGGTAGTTTGCTAGCTCTGAGAGCCACCAAATCTCCCCCAGATGGATGCCTAGTTTGAAAAGGCAGAGTTCGTGCAATGGCAGCATCGCGCGCTTGCCAGAGCCCGTAGTGCTCGGGGCTCGCTCGACCGCGTAATTGTCTGCAATCAGAACAGCAAGACCGCTATCTCGGATCCACTTCTGCAGATTTGGATCTCGGCCTTCTAGCGCGGCGCAGGAATTGTGCAATGTGTCGTGATCCGGTTCTCGACCCTTTTCTAGCACCCGACGGGCAAAACCGGTGTGAAAACACACCATGTCTCCTTCCTCAACTACGACATTTTGAGTCTTCATCACAGCTTCGAGTCCGTCAAAATCAACGTCAGACCTAGCGTCGCCGTAGGTTGCATGGAGGTCTATTAGGACGGCGCGCCCTTGTACGCAGCGCTCGGCCATGTTTTCGATGCCAAGTCTTTTCGCTTCGGCGCCCTCAAGTCCACCGCAGTCGCCGCATGTCACTCCACCAACAATGTGCTCGCCGCCCCGCCAGCCGTTGTAGAAAACAAACTCCGCCACACCATCACCATCTGCATCAAATTGCTGGCCGACATGGGCAAGCGCGTCCCACTGGGTGGAGTACTGCGTATGCAAGAGCACGCGGTCGTCATTCACAACGTCGATCAAATTAGGATCGTTGAGAGCCTGATCGAGTGGCAGAAGGTATCGTTTGGTTCCATCTGGAGTTTCGGTTGGAAAGCGTCGTGGTGGGTGTCGAGCCGGATTGAGTCCGTTTCCTCCGGGATAGTCGAGGGGGAGTGACAGGCAGAACGTGCGGCCTTCCTTTACCTCTGCAATTCCCTGGCGCACTTTCTCCGAAGAAATCAAATTAAGACGACCGCATTGATCGTCATCGCCAAATTCTCCCCAATTTGAGCCTTGCGGCCGATTCTTCCAACGCTTCGTCATACCATCGATCTCGTTCAAATCGGAGTGTGAATGGGGAGGCCGAGACTGGCGCGCCGCCTTAGCCACATGGTTGGGCGATAGCGATCCTCGCCAGTAATGGCTTGAATTCGCTCAAGGACTTGAAGGCAGCGACTTGGTCCCATTTCGGCCGCAAGCTCCAATGGGCCTAGCGGATAGTTGAGTCCTAGCTTCATAGCCAAGTCGATATCCTCGGGCGAAGCCAGCGAAACCTCAGCCATGTAGCAACCAAGATTGGCGACCATGGCAGCCATGCGCTGAGCAACAAAGCCCGGACTGTCATTGATCGCAGATACCGCAAGGCCTGAGGCAATAATTGCAGATATTACAGCATCGTGCGTCGAGCGAGTAACCCCTGGCGTCGCCATAACTGTCAGTCGTCTTGATGTGTCGCAAGACAGATCAACACAGATAAGACGGCGAAAGTCGGCACCGGTGCGCAGGGCGGTATGCGTGGCGTCATCGCCGAGCGGCGCAGCGAGTATCGGGCAGGATCCGTCGTCTTCGACGATCGCTATTCCCCGTCCTTCAAGCCACGCGGACAGTTCTGCATCTGGTTCGGCCAGCGCAACAAATTCGGCTGGCTTCGCGTTCGTTTGATAGTCCGGCGACGGTGGGGAGACGATCTTTCCATTCTCGTATCGATACCAGCCGCGACTCGTTTTTCGGCCGAACTGTCCCGAATTGAATATGGCCTCATGATTGGGAGATGTCTTGATTCGCGGGTCCTGCATATAGCCATTGTAGATAATGCCGCTCGCCGGAAAGTTGATATCGATGCCGGTTAGGTCCATCAATTCGAAAGGACCCATTCGGAAGTGGCGTCCATCACGCATTATGGCGTCAATCTGTTCCGGCTTGGCAACAGACTCGTGTGCGATACGCAGGGCCTCTGTCGTGTACGCCCGACCACCCATGTTTACCAAAAAACCTGGCATATCAGCGACGACCACAGGAACCCGGTTCATTCGTCTCCCAAGTTCCGTAAGCACGCCAACAGTTGCATCGGAGGTTTCGGCGGCCCGGATTACCTCGACAAGTTTCATCAGCGGTACGGGGTTGAAAAAGTGCAATCCGGCAATTCGATCGCGTTTCTCGCAGTTTCGGGCAAGCGACGCGATTGGAATAGAGGATGTGTTCGAAGCGATGATACACGTCTGCGAGACGGTATCTTCAATCTCCCTGAACAATTTTGACTTCACGTCATAATCTTCAAAGACGGCCTCGATCACTACGTCGGCCTGTGCCAACGCACTAAAGTCGTCAACCGCTCTAAGATTGGCCTTTGCCGCGGCGGCGGCGTCGCTTCCAATTCGTCTCTTTTCGACCAGTCGGTCGATTCGCGTAGCAATCTGAGATGTCGCCTGCTGCGCGCCACCAGATCGGGAATCGTAAATCAGCACAGTCAATTCGCCTTGCGCCGAAACTTGCGCGATACCCTGTCCCATGGCACCGGCACCCACGACAGCAACCGTATAGTCCCCGGCGCTTACGGGTTTCATATCATCCTCCCGGATCGATCGTGATGTTCCGTTTTTTCGGCTTTGCGTTTGTCAACGTAGCAGCCAGTCTGCCGCATCGAACAGTCGTCGAAACATCATAAACATGATCTATGCAAAAGCGCCGAGGTTGCCCAAAGCCCCCCTCAGCAACTCGGCAGATTTACCGCTAGTCCGCCCTGGCTCGTCTCCTTGTATTTTTTGTCCATATCACGTCCAGTATCGAGCATTGCCGCGATACAATTGTCGAGTGGCATGAGGTGCTTTCCGTCGCCTCGGAGACTCAGTGAGGCAGCCGCTACGGCTTTGACAGCGCCCAGACCATTGCGTTCGATGCAGGGAACTTGAACCAGGCCCTTCACGGGATCACAAGTCATTCCGAGATGGTGCTCTAGAGCGATTTCTGCTGCATTTTCAACCTGAGCATTGCTGCCGCCCAGGACAGCGCACAGGCCGGCAGCTGCCATTGCGGAGGCAGAACCAACCTCACCTTGACACCCTACCTCGGCGCCTGAGATCGAAGCATTTTGCTTGACCAGCCCGCCAATCGCGGCGGCCGTCAACAGAAACGTGCGAATACCTGCAGTGTTTGCTCCGGAGCAATGGTCAATATAATATTTGAGAACGGCGGGCACGACGCCGGCCGCACCGTTGGTTGGTGCCGTGACCACCCTTCCACCAGCAGCATTTTCTTCGTTGACGGCCATAGCATAGCAACAGATCCAATCGTTGATGATGTGCGGTGGTTTGAGGTTGAGTACTCGTTCTTTCACTAGTTGCTCATAAATTGCTGCTGCTCTCCGATTGACACCGAGACCGCCTGGAAGCACACCCTGGCGCGCAATGCCGCGCGTGATACAATCGTTCATTGCTAACCAAATTCGATCTAGGCCAAGATCGAGGTCACTGTTGGTCAGGAGCGTGCGCTCATTCGCTCTTTTCATTTGGGCAATTGTCAGGCCTGCTTCGTCGCCCATAGCAAGCATTTCCGCTCCAGTGGCGAAAGCGAATGGTGCTGGTTTCGTACTTTTGGAATAATGTGGCGCATGTTCTACGCTTGCCAATTCGTCTGCTGTTTTCACGAATCCGCCGCCGACCGAATAGTAAGTTTCTTGATGCCGTAATTTCTCGGCAGCGTCGTAGCACTCGAATTGCATTCCGTTTGCATGTCCCGGCAGTGCTGGACCATAGTCGAATACGATGTCGGCATCGGGGGCGAAGGCGAGTTTGGGCAGGTCTGGCGGAGCGACGCTTCTCTGCAAGGCCACGTCTGCGATTATGGTATCGGCGGTTTCTGGATCAACAGTTGTCGGAGAATGGCCTGATAGTCCGAGTATCACCGCTCGATCACTGGCATGCCCCCGACCCGTCCATGCCAAAGATCCATAGAACCGGCAGACAACATGCGCCGGTTCTCCTGCGCCCGGTTCCGGGTTCTGGCGGCTTCGCAGGAGATCGAGGAAACGACCAGCTGCCGTCATGGGACCCATCGTATGTGAACTTGACGGGCCGATGCCAATCTTAAACATCTCGAATACACTCAGGAACATGCGTGATAACCCCATAGGCAAGTGTGATAGACATGCTTGAGAGAAGGACTCGACGCTTGAGATCACTCACAACATGCACGCGGTATTGTCTAGCTGAACGGTTGTCAGCCACTCTGCCACTAATTCTGGATTATGAGGGCCGTCCAGATCGAAAATAACATTATATCTTAAGCACGCTTCTCCGATGGCACGGTCTCGAAC
>JBPCWA010000422.1:0-4546 GCA_051009975.1 Hyphomicrobiaceae bacterium | reverse complement strand
GATCAAGATTCCGGTTGGCTTCTTTGTCATCAAGCATCCCAAGGGCAACGTTCTCTACGACACCGGCAACAACGACAAGATCATCAAGGACCCTGGTTATTGGGGGCCGTTGTTCGATGCACTCAAGCCGGTTAACACACCGGACGTTGCAATTGACGTGCAGCTCAAGAAAATTGGCTTGACGCCCGATGACATCAAGTATGTCGTTGTCAGCCACATGCATCTCGACCACGCTGGCAACCTTGCTAAGTTTCCGAATTCAACGATCGTAATGCAGCGTGATGAGATTTATTATGGTTTTTGGCCGGATGAACCCTTTACGGGGCCATTTATTCCGGGCGATGCAGCGGTGCTACGGACCAAAACCGGCGTCGGCAAGCCGAATGCCTTCAAGATGCTGATCCTGGACAAGCAGGATAAGGATCTATTCGGTGACGGCAGTGTGATCGTCAAAAATGCACCAGGCCATACCAAGGGTCACCAAATGATGCTGATCCGTCTGCCCAAGACTGGTCCGACGATTTTGACGGGTGATAATGTTTATTTCCGTGAGAACGTTGAAAAGAGCATCCCGCCGAACCTGGTGCTGGCGTACGATCCCGCCGCCATAATGCGGGCTTATGAATACATTCGTTATATGAAAGCGTCGGAAGGTGCGGATTTCTTTACGTCGCATGATCCCGAAGCTTACAAGGCACGAAAAAAAGCGCCGGAATTCTACGAATGATTTCTGTGGCGTAGTTATTTGGCTGCATTGAAGCAGACTGTTGTGCCGGGGCGGATATGCCCCGGCGTTGTTTTGAGAGTAAAGCCATGACTGCCCCTGTTGTGGTCGCCGATCGATTGACCAAACAATACGGTCGGCATCGGGCCGTTGACGACGTCTCGTTTGAGATCCATGCTGGCGAAGTGCTGGGTCTGCTTGGCCCAAACGGTTCTGGAAAAACCACAATTCTGCGGATCTTGACCGGCTATCTGCACCCCACGGCAGGGCGCGCACTGATTGCAAACTTCGATGTCAGCACTGATGGTCTCGAAGCGCGTCGCAGGATCGGCTACGTGCCGGAGGATACGCCGCTATATTCCAACATGTATGTTGAGGAATTCCTCGCGTTCATGGGACGCCTTCGCGGACTCGAAGGCCGAGCATTGACCGACTCCGTCGACCGCTCAAGCGAGCAACTGTCCTTGCAGAAGGTTCGCAAGTTGGGCATCGCCAAACTTTCGCGTGGTTACCGGCAACGCGTGATGATTGCACAAGCACTCCTGAGTGAGCCCGATCTGCTTATCCTGGACGAACCGACCAACGGTCTCGATCCCAGACAAATCATCGAGGTGCGTGAACTGATCCGCGTGCTCGCAGCACAACATACGATCCTGGTCACCTCTCACATCCTGAGTGAGATCGAACGAGTCGCGAGTCGGGTGGCTGTCTTGCTCGAAGGCAGATTGTTGGCGAATCGCGAGCTCAACCAAAGTGGTCGCCCCAAACTGCGCCTTCGCGTTCGCGGCGAAAACGCCGCCGGGGTGGAAGCGCTGCTCATGTCATTGTCGGGCGTAAGGAAGAACCTGTCGATCAGCCACGACAGCGATGGTGCACAAACCTATGTGCTTGACGTCGATGATCTGGCAGTTGCAGAAGACGTCGCACAGGCTTTGGCCGGGGCCGGCCATGGCCTCTTGGAGATGGGTGAAACGCGAACTGACCTGGAAGAGCTTTTTCTCAGCCTCACAGATGGAGCGGCGGCGTGAAGATCTTGCAGAGCAGCTTCAGGGCCTTGCTGTCGAAAGAAGCCAAGGCCCTGTTCACCTCGACAATTGCCTATGCAGTCATTGCGGTGTTTCTACTGCTCATGGGCTACTCGTTTACAGCCACACTTTTTTTGAACAAATCCGCCAGCCTGATCCATATCTTCTATCAAGCCGCACTGATAATGTTGCTGCTCGTGCCGGTGCTAACCATGCGCCAGTTTGCCGAAGAACGGCGGACCGGCACAATTGAACTATTGCTGACATCACCAAGCCGGGAATTCGAGGTCGTATTCGCCAAATTCATCGCCAGCATGGCCGTCATACTTGCAATGCTCGTGCTATCGCTCAGCTACCCGATCACGCTCGAGATCTTCGGTGATCCGGATTGGGGGCCGGTTTATAGTGGGTACCTCGGTCTGGCGTTGTTCGCCGGTGCACTCACGGCCTTGGGCCTGGCGATCTCCGCGTTGACATCGAACCAGATTATTGCCGCTGTCGTTTCAATGGGGCTGTTTTTTCTGCTGTGGATGCTGGACTCACTTGGCGCGCTGCTGCCCGCACCATACGACAGCATCGTCACTGACCTTTCACTATCAGCCCGCCTCACACCATTTCTTACCGGGGCCATGTATTTTTCTGATTTCGGGTTTTTCGTGAGCGTTATTCTGTTTGGTCTATTGGCCAGTGTGCGCGCCTTGGCGAGGCGTTAGTTATGGATCACGTTCATGTCGGACTTGGCGAACTTCCCTGGATTCTCGGCTGGGTCGTCGCCGTGGGCGTATTATTCTGGTTCGCGTTACGGATACCGCTGCAGACCAAATTGCCGCGTTGGCTGGACCGGATCTTCGGCGCGGGCGTCATCGTTGCCATCATTGCCACGCTGGCGCTCGCTAATTTCGCCTTATCGCGTCACCACATGTATTTTGACCTGACCCGGGAAAAGAAATTCACGCCGTCCAGGAAAGCGCTTGAGGTCGTCAGCCGTCTGCAGCGGCCGGTTAAGCTGACCTATCTCTACCAGAGCGATGATGAGCGCGGCCGGCGCGCTCGGGATATTGTCGAACTCATGGGCCGGCGCAACGCCCTGCTGCAGGTCACCACCGCGGATCCGGACCGGCAACCAAACCTGGCCAGAAGAGCTGGCGTGAAAAGCTATAATACCGCAGTCCTCGAGGCCGGCGGGCGGCGCGTTGCGGTGCAGACGGTAGACGAGGCAGAAATCGCCATCGCCATCCAACGTGTGTTGCGTGAGCGTGTCGTTGCCGTCTGCTTCATGGAAGGCCACAACGAGTACCCGTCGGATAACTATGCGTTCCACACTCATGTCGAGGGGCTGGCCGGACACGAACACGATCACGCCTCATCCGCAGTTATTCGGACTTCGGCTCATGGCATCGGCAGGTTGCGACGGGCGCTCGACAATATCGGCTTTGAAACACGAAAGATCATGCCTGCACGGCATGGAAAGATTCCCGCGGACTGCGCGGTCCTTGTCAACGCCAGCCCGCGAACGACATACCTGCCGGTAGAATCCCGGGCGGTGGAAACATATCTGAGGCAGGGCGGTGCGTTGCTTGCGATGTACGATCTCGGGTTTGTTCTGGAACCCGGCCTTGCCGCGCTCGTAAAGAAGCTTGGCGTGACGCTGCCCCAGGCGGTCGTCATCGACCCAAAGAGCCACTATGCAACTAACCCCGAGATGGTTGCCGTCACCGGTTATGACAAACATGCGATTACACGCAGCGTTTCGCTGACATTCTACCCGGGCATGCGGCCACTGGTACTCAGCCAGCCGGTTGCCGGGGTGCGCACGGTGCCGCTCATCCGCAGCAGCGATGGCAGCTATACCCAGGCCGTGTTGCCGGCCGGCCGAAGAATGGTGATAGAGCCGCCAGCAGCTGCGAGCGTCGCAAAAGCGTCCGAGCCAGAATTACGGAGCCATGTTCTGGCCGTGGCGATCGACGGTAGGCTGCCGGGCGTGGACAATCGCCCGTTCCGCGCCATCATCATCGGCGATGGAGATTTCGCCAGTAATTCGTTTTTCCCATTCATGTCCAACAATGATCTGGCTTTGGCCATGGTGCGGTGGCTCGCGCGTGAAGAAAATGAAACTGCCATTGCGAGCCGCGTCCGCGTACCGGCGTTGATCCTTCTGACCAACCGACAAATGCAGACGGTCTTCCTCTTCATCGAAATCCTGCTGCCGCTATCGATCATTTTGCTTGGCGGTCTGATTTGGTGGCGGCGGCGATGACAGTGCACGCACGACATCTATGGGCACCTCTGTTGGCCGTCCTGGCCATGGCCTATCTGGTGGTCATGGTGATTCACGGCGCTCAGCCCGTGCGCACGCATTTGATCGAGTTCGAAGCCAAGGGCGTAATGGCGCAACATCCGGAAGCCATCGTTAGCGTAACCGTTACGAGCGCCGCCAAATCGGTCACGCTTGTGCGTCAGGCCGGAACCTGGGTCAGGCTCGGACAAGCGCACGCCATCGATGCGAAAATGGTCAAGTCCATCAATCTCGCGGTGAAATTCCTACATACCGCCGAGCCGGTCCGCGTCTTCAAGGCCAACGAGGTCGGGACGAAGGCAGCAATCGACTTCGGTTTGGCGACGCCGTCGTTGTCAATCAAATTGAATGATGCGGAAGGCGTGGCCCTGGAAGCCGAATTCGGTAACCCGAGCAGCGATGGTCTGCTGCACTATATGCGCATCAAGGGTCGCAGCGCCTATTACCTGATGTCACGATTTGTACTTCGCGAATGGCAAACCGTTGTTGATCAAGAGTGAT
>JBPCWA010000421.1:0-4996 GCA_051009975.1 Hyphomicrobiaceae bacterium | reverse complement strand
CAGCAAGGAGACACGGCCATGGATGCCAAGACCGTCCGCGAGACCGCCTACGCCATGCCCCTCACCGCCCCCGCCTATCCCAGGGGGGGTATCCGTTTTCTTGACCGCGAAACCCTGACGATCACCTATGAGACCGATCTTGAACTCCTGCGTCGGGTCGTCCCGGAGCCGCTGGAGGTCGTGGATCCGATCGTTAACTTCGAAGTCATCCACATGCCCGATTCCTCCGGACTAGGCGATTATAGCGAGAGCGGGCAGGTCATACAGGTTCACTTCGAGGGACAGACCTGCAGCTACGTGCATATGATGTATCTGAACGACTTGCCCGGTATCGTCGCGGGGCGAGAGCGTTTCGGCTTTCCGAAGAAGTGGGGACACCCGAAACTCGCAGTTCAGGAGGACAGCCTGGTCGGAACACTTGACTATGCCGCGACCAGGGTGGCCACGGCCACGATGGGCTTCAAGCACGAGACACTGGACATCAAGGCCGTCGAGAAAGCGACGACTGCTGCGCGCAGCTTCCTGCTAAAGATCATCCCCGACGTCGACGACACGCCAAGGGTCTGCGAGCTGGTCGAGTACGGTAACCATGATGTCACAGTGAAGGGAGCCTGGACCGGCCCCGCGGCGCTGGCTCTCGTCCCACACGCCCTGGCGCCTCTGGCTGATCTGCCCGTGCGCAGGATTATCAGCGCGCAGCACACGTTGATGGATATCACGCTGGATACCCGCAAGGTCGTCCACAACTACCTATCAAACGGCTAAAGTTTAACTACGAACGGGTTGACGAAGCATCACAATCCGTCCGCCATTTGCGCTAGACCAAGCCCTTATCCTGGCTATCCCACTGACGGATGCTGGTGGGGCTTGCGTGGCGCGAGCGAGACGGAGCTTCTCAAACGACCACGGCAAAGAGAGCCCGCGGCTCGATATCGTTGTGGGCTCCACGACCAGGGAAATGCAGTGTGATTGAACAGACGCGCGCGACGCTAGAGCTCGCGACGACTTTCATTGAGCTATTCGCTGTGGCGATAATTGTCGCAGGCTTCATCCGAGCAGCATTTGCTTACACGAAAGTCATGCATGCGGAGAACCGTGAGGTCGCGTTCCATACGTTTCGTGGGCAGCTCGGGATGGATCTGCTGCTTGGTCTTGAAATCCTCGTTGTTGCAGACGTGATCGATTCCATCACGCTGGACACCTCGTATGAATCTCTTGTGATACTGGCTTTTCTCGTTGTCGTCCGCACCATTGTCAGCTGGACCACAAGTTTGCAAGTAGAGGGCCGCTGGCCCTGGCAGCCCGAACCAGAGGAGCGCGCTCCAGATGCTCGAAGCGGTTGAAACCCTGCTACCCACGATCATTACAGTTCTGGAATTGGTCGCCGCTGGGCTACTCGTTCTTGGATTTGTCCTCTCAACTGGTTTTTGGCTGCGCGATGGCTTGCTGACCAGAGATCCGGCCGCTCGCACGCGTTACCGAGGCGCACTGGCCCGGTCGATCCTCATAGGTCTCGAGGTGCTTACGGCAGCGACCATCATCAAGACCGTGACGCTAACACCTACCTTCGACTCCATGATCGCACTCGTTGCCATGGTCGCCATCCGCACGGTGCTCGGGTGGACAACGAGCCTTGAGATGAATGGCCGCTGGCCTTGGCAGCCCGAGCCAAGACGCAAGAATCGGTGAAGATCTCGGGGCTTTGGCATCACTGGGTTATGGGGCAGGCTCGTCGAGCCCGGCGGCAAAGTTCCACTGACCAGGTACAAAACTCTGGGAACTACGCGCAAGGATCTCAAGTTTCAATGTTTGTATTTCGGCCATTGCTTGTCTGGCACACTCCGAAGTGAAGCGTTGTCAAATAGACTCTCAACCATTGTGTTCACACAAAGATAGACCATGACGTATCTGTATCCGTAACTTCGAACCCCTGTCCTGGGATAACGGCCAAAGCTGACAAAGCCCGCAGGGTAGACCAGAGGGAGCTTAAACCGATGCGTCGACCGACTGTCGCGGAATATGCTGTTGGCCGCCTCTCCAAGCTAGGCATCACCGACTGTTTTGGCGTCCCTGGTGACTACGCATTCCCGCTTAACGATGCGATTGCATCGAACGAGACAGTCAAATGGCGTGGCTGCTCGAATGAACTCAACGCGGCTTATGCCGCCGATGGCTATGCCCGTATTCGAGGCGCATCGATGCTTAACACAACCTATGCGGTGGGCGAACTGAGTGCCTTGTGCGGGGTAATGGGAGCCAAGGCCGAGCGATCCACCATCTTTCATCTCGTCGGCATGTCTAGCATGCGGCATCAGCATTTGCGGAAGGTCGTGCACCATACGTTTGGCGATGGTGTTTTTCAGAACTTCGTCAATATCTCGGCTCAGT
Organism: Hyphomicrobiaceae bacterium; assembly: GCA_051009975.1. Taxonomy (GTDB): domain Bacteria; phylum Pseudomonadota; class Alphaproteobacteria; order Rhizobiales; family Hyphomicrobiaceae; genus Tectiglobus. Next base: position 2,608 of record JBPCWA010000421.1, on the reverse strand, counting down.
CGGCATGCGTACATGCGGTCCTGACACCGGCTAATTGTGTCTATGAGATGGAGCGGGTTATCACCACGGCGATGGCCAACCGCCAACCCGCATACATCGTTGTCGCAGAAGACCTTGCCACCAGACCCATCACGGGTCACGCTCTTGAACCTTACCCCGAGCCGAAAAGCGATGCCGAAGAACTCAAGGCTGCCGTGGAGGCAGCGCTCACCTTGATCCAGGATGCTAAGACCGGCTGCATTCTGCCAGCATTCACCGTGTCACGATTCGGGCTCCAGGCCGAGTTGACTGCATTGATCGATGCCAGCGGCTTGCCGTTTGCCACCACCGTGATGGATAAGGGCACGATTTCCGAGGCGCATCCGCAATTCATCGGCGGGTATGCCGGGAAATTCTCGGCTCCCAATGTAGTCGAGGCTATCGAGGCGTGCGATGTCGTGATCAACGCGGGCGGCGTCCTGTTCACAGATATCTCCACGGCCGCGTTTGCACACACGATCGACCTCAACAAGATGATCACGATCGGTATCGACTACACGCAAGTCGGTGGTCGCATCTACACTAACATTCGCATGCGTGATATGCTTGCCGAACTGGCTACCAAAGTGAAGAAATTCAGCGCCGTCCAACTGCAACGGCCGGGATTGGCCGAAGTGATTGGTGCACCAGACGATCCGATCACTCAGGATTCGCTTCCCGCCCGCTACCAGCAATTTTTCAAGCCTAACGACATAGTTGTGGCAGAGACCGGAACAAGCGCTGTCTGTGTCGGCGGGCTGCTCTTGCCTGAAGGCGCAGTCTACCACAATCAGACGTTGTGGGGCTCTATTGGCTGGGCGACAGGAGCGGCTCTAGGTACGGCAGTTGCTGATCGATCCCGTCGCACCGTTCTGATCACCGGCGAAGGTTCGCACCAGATGACTGCGAATGAGATTGGTAACTTCGGACGACATGGCGTCAAGCCAGTAATTTTTGTCCTCAACAACTCGGGCTATGGAGTCGAGCGCGTATTGGAAGAATACCCTGACTGGCAGTACAACGACCTGGCGCCATGGGACTATCACACGCTGCCGGCGGCACTTGGATGCAAGGACTGGTTCGTTGACAAAGTAAAGACTAACGGAGAGCTCGAAGCGGCGATGGAAAAGGCTGTGGCCGCAAATAAGGCGGCGTACATCGAGATCGTCGGTCAAAAGCACGACTACCCGAAAGGTCTCCAGCTTATGAGCAGCAGGGCCTATGAGATGTACGGCATCTAGGTCGGTCTGCTGATTTCTCAGCTCCCACGCCAGCGAGCCGATTTGCTGCCCGTCGTCAAATTGAATGAGATGGACGAACGGTCTGCCCGGCGCACCCATCTGGCTTTGATCAATGTTGGCTCATTGAAGTCTGTCCGTTAGTAAGCCGTGGATGGGCGCGGATATCCACTATGGCCCGGTGCGAGATGAGGCTCCACTCCGGTGGTCTGATTCATCGATGCACCGTCTCACGTTCGACCAGCTCGGATATGTCCCTTGGGACGCACGGCCGGACCATACGCGCCATAGGCAACAAGGCCACTGCGGTCTACTACGTGAGCGAGATTGAAGAGGCGCTAGCTCAAACGGATTTGGCTCAAGAGAGCTACCGTAACGCCTTGGCGCTCAACCCATTTGAAAAACGTGCAGATAAAAACGTGCAGATAAAGGTTTAGCAGGGCTCGGACAGGCCATGAGCAAACAGTCGAGTGTCTTGACAGATCTTGGCGCCCCTACGCCGCGCATGATCGAATGCGTGGTCTCAATGTGCCACAAGTGATGGCATCTGAGGGGCGGCCGAACAGGGGTGCATAGCACCTATTGACATGCGCCGTCGCTCTGTTGTCGATCTGGTTCTGCACAGGCATGGCATGACTGTCCCAACCAGCCCCTTGCTGACCGACCACCAGTGGTGCTTGTCAAACGAACGCACTCGCGGGTACTGCTCGAACACAACCTTCCCGTGGTGCAAGACAAGGTAACCATCGACCGTGCCATCACGGTGCAAATCCTGTCGATTTGGTCGGCTTCAAAGGTTGCTATTCGGAACGCAGAGCCTTGATGATGCGCAGCGCTCGGGCTCGGCACGCGAGCAGCTTGTCGGGTTCGGCATTAACGGCCCAATCATGCATGAAGACGATCGCTGCGCCAGTTTTCATGTCACTGAAGCCAAACTGTCCATACGAACCACCTGAATACAGAACGTCATGTTCTTCAATATAGTAAGTTTGAGAGCCGTAGGTGATTGTGTCGTCTCCAGAAAGCAGTTTTCCAGATTTGTTCTCGCCAAACTTGGTCTTTGTCGTGTCCAGTGCGGACTCGTAATAGCTCCCGGGCGCTTTCACCGCTATCCCTGCCGGCACGAGCCGCCAACCGCGCCCAAAAATTTCGTAACGGTGTTCGGGCAAAATCGACGACATTTGTGCATAACTATGCCAAACAGTAATCGCCTCGTTTAGCGGTTGGCAAGCACAAGTAGAAAGACTGGCGATCCTGCTCGTTAATGAGAGTTTTTGGTTTCAAATTTGAGACGGCATTCGAGGAATTTGATTCGTATTGTGGTCCAAACTTAAGGCTGCTTAAGTAAACTT
>JBPCWA010000420.1:0-46555 GCA_051009975.1 Hyphomicrobiaceae bacterium | reverse complement strand
GTACCTAAAGCTAGTTAGTCCCAAATGGCGCTTGAGGGTCCAATAAGAGCTTGCATCTGATCAGGATGCCGCTCCCTTTCAAGTTTTTGCCGCAACATCCGGGATCTGGTTCTCTGAATAGTCGAATGGTCGAAGGGTCGAACCTAACAGACTTGTAGTGCCTCGAAACTAGTGAATGAGGTCAAAATCGCCGCCGAGAACGAGATCAACCCGGCCGGTGCGCCAGCCGCGCGCCAGATCCCGGACCAAAGGCGAGGGCGCTTCGCGGTAACTCAAGAACCAAGTATCCTCCGGCTCGAATTCGAGGGGCTCACCAATCGCGTGCCTTTTGCGAATGAACTCCGCCAGAGCGGCGCTCGAGAGGCGATGTTGCATAGACACGGTTGACCTTGCCAACACCAGTCCAAGCAGCCGTTTGTCCGAAGGTGTTTTCTCCGCCAGGCATTTGAGAGCGAAATACTGAACCCACGAAGGAAAAGTGTCGATACCAGCAGCGACTTCGCGCCGAGTGTCGACCGTATCCTCTCGCCGCCGCATTGCCTCAAATGCCATACAAGAGATGATGGGGTGGTCGCCAACAGCGAAGCGCCAAACCTCCTCAAGCGAAAACTCTGCTCCGGCGAGCAGCGCTATGCCTTTCTGAAATGGCGCCTCTAAAATCAGCTCATCAGGATGGGCGGCAACATTGTAGGCTTGCGATAGTTGATCTGCGATGTCGTAAATCCGTTTTCGCGGCGGAACTACTTCTGCATTGCCAGGCGTTTCCGCAATCGGTGACTTGAGCGGCAACATACCCTGAGTAGCGACGAAGACAATAACAACACTGAGCAGGATCAGCGTTCCGACAAGAATCAGGGGCGCCATCTCTCCGCTGAAATCCATCCCAATCCTCCATGCAACCTAGTCCACTTTATGTCGGCCACTACTTTGGCCTAGACCGAGATTTAAATTCGAACTGGATCTGAGAGGCTAGCTTACTTCGGTGAATGTTTTTGCGCCAACCTGCCCTCTTCCAGGCGCGTTTAATGGTTGCGTTTCAGCTGCTCCAGCTACACAATATTCACTTGACCATGCGCGATATGGAAAGAATCGCATGCAACCTCGTTTTTGCTTCATGGCATCCGGACGGGGCGTTAACCGGCAGGTCGCTCACGCTCGTGTCGTTGCCCATCCAGTCGTCGGTCTACTGCTCTTCGGCCTTTTGCTCGTTTGCCCCTTTTACAGTTCGACGGTGCAGGCTCAGCAGGTGGCTGGCCAAGTCGAGCGCCAAAAGGGAACGGCCAATCGCAAAGGTGCGTCAGGTACGAGCGAATTGGCGGAGGGCGATCGTGTTCTTGTGAGAGATGAGATCCAAACCGGTCCGGAAGCCAGGCTGCAAATTCGTTTCGGCGACCAGTCGGTCCTGACCATCGGAGAAAAGGCGAGAATAACCATCAATCAATTCGTCTACGCACCCAATGGAGAATCCAGACAGGCCTTGGCCATTATTCGCGGAGTATTCCGATTCTTGACTGGTGAAATCAGCAAGTTGATGGCACGCAACGTCCAATTCACGACGCCAGTGGCGACTATCGGCATACGCGGCACTGAATTTCTTGGCGGCGAACTAACCGTCGGCATGCCGGCCGGCCAATCACACTATGGCTTTCAGATCAGTGAGGGTGCAATCGAGGTCATATCACCAATCGGGTCGGTTGTACTTGACGAACCGGGAGAGGGCACCTTCCTCCCCCTCACCAGCATTGCCGCACCGACCCCCGTCCGCCAATGGACAGACGCCGAATCCGCCGAGGCGGAGGCCGCTTTGGAATTTTAGTCCCTGATGGTCCGCCAGTGGATCGCTGCAGTGCCGTGTTGCCTCGCTTAGCTGTCTCTTAATCCGTCTCTTAAACTGTCTCTTAAACTGTCTCTATCCTACGACTCCACCGTTGACCTGCAGCAATTGACCGTTGAAAAACCCTCCCTCGTCGGAGCAAAGCCATGCAACCAAAGTAGAGATATCTTCGGTTTGACCCAAACGCCCGGTGGGGTTTTCTGCCCGCAGTTTGTCCAGTCGCTCCTGATGCATCGGGTTGTCGCCTTCGCCTGGGAATGTGCCTGGAGATATGATATTACTTGTTATGCCCTTGGCACCAAATTCACGTGATAGCGCTTTCGTCAGCCCCCACGCCGCATGCTTTGACATTGTTACACTTGGCCGACCGCCAGTTCCTTGCTGGGCGTTCATGCCTGAGAAGTTGATGATCCTACCCCACCGGTTGGCAATCATCCCGGGCAGGAAAGCACGCGCAAGCCAGACGGCAGCATAGCAGTTTACAGTCATTACATCTGAGAGATCGTCGTCAGTCATGTCGAGAAAGGGGACAGCTGGTCGAATGGCGGCATTGTTGATCAATACGTCGACAGTACCGAACGCTTCCAAGGCTTCGCGGGCCAACGCCTCGACGGCCGAGCGATCACCGATGTCAGCCATCACGACTTTAGCATCTGATCCTCGGCCACGAACTTCATCTGCCACGCGTTCGCAAGCGCTCCCATCGCGCGAGCCGTTGACAACTACGTTGAATCCCGCAGAAGCAAGTGCAATTGCACATCCTCGGCCAATATTCCGTCCTGAACCCGTTATGAGCGCCGTGCGTGTTTGTCTTGCCATCTGCAATTCCTTCCATCTCGTATTATTGTCTATGTCAGAATTCGCCTCGCAAGGCCACACCTAGACGCAGTTGCAAATGACCCAACCCTGAGAATTGAACAGACGCAGATCAACCAAGACTCTTGGAACCATTGGTAGGTACAAAGCTTCAAATGCACCTCATGAGCACGACACACTGACGACGACATCCCAGAAACGACAGTCTGTGCAGTCGTTTCCTGGACAGTCGTTTTGAAAGGCCGCTGTTGCCAAGTCGATCAACAACTGATTCTGTTGAGCACACTGCTGGAGGAGGAAGTCGAAAGGATGCCCAACAAACTCATCAGTCCAAAGGCGGCGGCAGCGCTAATCAGCGACGGCGATGTTCTAACAACTTCTGGGTTCGTTGGCATCGGCGTCCCGGACGAACTCCTGATCGCCCTAGAAGAACGGTTCAAAGAAACTGGCTCCCCGATTGACCTGACACTCCTGTTTGCTGCGGGCCAAGGCGACGGCGAAACACGAGGTCTCAATCGTTTGGGGCACACAAAACTCCTTAAAAGGGTCGTCGGTGGCCATTGGGGGTTAATCCCCAAGATTGCCAGGCTCGCTCTAGACGGGAGCATCGAAGCCTACAATCTGCCGCAAGGCGTAATCAGCCATCTTTACCGTGACATTGCTGCGGGCAAACCCGGGACATTGACACCGGTTGGCCTAGACACGTTTGTGGACCCGCGAATAGAGGGTGGTAAAGTCAACCCACAAGCGGGACAAGAACTCGTCGAACTCATAGAAATCGCTGGCGAAGAGTTTCTCTTCTACAAGGCGATGCCAATTCATGTCGCACTGCTGCGCGGAACCACGGCAGACCCCCTCGGCAATGTGACCATGGAACGTGAGGCGTTGATCATCGACAATCTTTCACAAGCAATGGCAGCCAAGAATTCTGGTGGGCTGGTTATTGTCCAAGTCGAACGCACCGTTGCACGCGGTACGCTAAACCCCCGAGAGGTTGAGATACCGGGCGCGCTTGTGGATGCCATCGTGGTTGCACAAGCGGAGAACCACATGCAGACATACGCCACCGCCTACTCGCATACCTACTCTGGTCGATTTCGTGCACCGCCTGAAACGACTACGCGCATGCCTCTAGACGCACGCAAAGTCATTGCGCGCCGCGCAGCCTTCGAACTGCCAGTCAACGGAATCGTAAACCTGGGTATCGGTATGCCAGAAGGAGTGGCCGCCATCGCTGCAGAAGAAAGCCTACTCCAACACGTAACACTTACAGCGGAACCAGGTGTTATTGGCGGACAACCGGCCTCAGGTCTGGATTTTGGCGCGGCGGTTAATACCGATGCCATCATTTCCCAAAACCACCAATTCGACTTTTATGACGGTGGAGGACTCGATATTGCGGTCCTCGGCATGGCTGAGGCAGACGCATGTGGGAACGTCAATGTTTCCCGCTTTGGCTCGCGACTCGCCGGCGCCGGTGGATTTATCAATATCAGTCAAAATGCGCGTCGCATCGTCTTCACAGGCACATTCACAGCCGGTGGTCTCATAACCGAGATTAAAGATGGCGAGATGTGCATTCTGCGCGAAGGACAGTCAGGTAAATTTGTCCAGCACGTTGGTCAGATCACATTTTCCGGGGATCGTGCAAAGTTGGGCAAAAAACCGATCCTCTACGTTACTGAACGTTGTGTCCTCGAACTAACGCCGACCGGGATGCGTTTGATTGAGGTCGCTCCGGGCGTCGATCTTGAAAGAGACATCCTCGAACAAATGGCGTTTGCCCCGATCATTGATGAGTTCGAAGTCATGGACGAACGTATCTTTCGCGACGACGTCATCGACCTGAAGTCTGAATTGCTGCACCTCGATCTGAATGATCGGATCGCTCTAGATGCCAACAATGGTCGCCTTTTCATCAATTTCGAAAAATTTCGCGTGCGCAGCAGGACAGATGTCGAGCAAATTCGAACAACCGTTGAAGCCATGTGCACAGGATTGACGGACCGGGTTGACGTCATCGTCAATTACGATGGCGCACACATCGACGAAGAGGTGGTCGACGCCTATGCCGAGATGGTCAAGAATTTAGAGGATCGGTTCTATCGCACAGTTACCCGCTACGCTGGATCCGCGTTTATGCGCGCAAAACTTGGGCGCGCATTCGAGCGTCAATTTGCACCTCACATTTTCGAAACAGCAGAAGAAGCGAGGGCTTTTATCGATCAAGCCAAATGACCGCAATCAAATCGCGCTGTCCAGAGTGGAACGTAACGCCGCGAAAGAGCAGGCCTCACAAATGAGCTTGCCGAGCAGACGTTCTTGGCAGGGCCGTGCAAGTGCTTCACTCAAGTTCGCGACGGATTAGCCGTGGCTAAGCAAATACTGCGTCCGCGGAACGCAATATCGTGCGGCCCTCGCCAACGCGCTGGGTAAACTTCTGACGATCAAAATACTCCAATGTTTCAATCGTCATATTTCGACCGATTCCACTCGCGTCACGAAACGCCTTTACCATCAGCAAACGATCTGGTGCCGTCGCGGCGATGGCTTCTGCAAGCTGACCCAATTCACGCAACGCCTGCCGCGTCAAAAAACGGCTCTTTGAGATTTTGGCCACTAAACCGACCCGGCCGGCCCGCTGTAAGAAGCTCTCGATCGCACGCAAGTCTCCATTTATCGATTGCGCAATCTCGCGCGCCGTCAGTGGTCGCAATGCGGCAGAGGCAAAACAGGCCTCGACTTCGGTCCACAGCTGCGTGTCGCCCCCCTTCAACTGGACCTGGTGGGAGGGCAACCGTACCCCTAGCCCATCACGGGCCAGCGTGCCATCCTGAACGAGCCTTGCCGCTATTGCGTTTGCAGTTCCGCGTCCGACACGGAAGGGCGTCGTCTCAAGAATGCGATTGGCGCCGAGACTTTGACCCGTCGGAGCAGTCGCATGCCAATTTTCAAGACGTGCGACAACAGCCGCCCGCAAGTCAGACCACGATTGTGGCGCGAAAGCCAAGCGGCCAGATTTCGACTCGACAATGACGGCCTCGACTTTGTCCAAGATTGCGTCACGCTCAACGGCCGTAAGATTATGGTTGGCTGCAAACGTCGTGAGCGCGACCCCGGCAGGGGCCACTTTGAGCCCTTCCCGCAATGCATTTTCCGGGTCCGGTTTATCAACAGCTTTGAGCCAAGATATCCTTGCTGGTTTTGCCCGACCTCGGCCTGGCGGAAATACATCCACGACATGGCCACCACCGATTGTACGCTGTGCCGATTGATCTCGCAGTATGAACCGATCGCCGTAGACCGCACCTATGGGATTGTCCGCAACCAACTGCACTAAACCAGATGCGCCCTGAGAGAGCGACTTGTGTTCTAAAAGCGCTACCCGCGCGGTCGTTTCGGCCGCACCGAGATGCATGTGAACAGGCGTCCAATGCGCGAGAGGCCGCGCTTCGCTGTTCAACAAGTGCAGCACACAATCAAGCTTGTTCACGGGCGGCGGCAATTCGCCACCGACCAGCCAATTGCCCCGAATGATCGCCTCTTTTCGCAACTCTGGACCGGAAATATTTAGCGCACAACGCTGACCGGCCCGGCCCTTTTTTGCCGCCGCGTTCTGGGCGTGAATGGCGCGAACCCGGACACGCATATGTTCCCCCAAAACGTCGGCTAAATCACCAGTTTCGATACTCCCAGAGAATACCGTACCAGTGACCACCAAACCCGCCCCCGATATGTCGAATCGACGATCGATCGCCAAACGAAAATTTCCACTCTGGGCTCGCGCTGGCGTCGCTTGCGCGGCAAGCAGGAGATGTTCCTTGAGTTCGCCAATACCTTGTCCAGACAAAGCGGAGACAGCAAACACCGGAGCGCCAGACAGCGTGGTCGGAGCGAGCAACGCTTTCAATTCGTCGGTTACGCGCTCCAATCGTTCCTCCGAGACGCGGTCTGCCTTGGTCAAGGCAACCGCTCCGAAGCCAATATCGAGCAGATCTACAATAGCAAGATGCTCTCGCGTCTGTGGCATCGGGCCGTCATCTGCAGCCACAACAAACAAGACGAAATCCGTTCCAGCAAGTCCACAAAGCGCGTTGCGAATGAAGCGCTCATGTCCAGGAACATCGATAAAGCCGATCGATTCATTGTCGATCAAAGGGAGATAAGCAAAGCCAATATCGATGGTAAGATTACGCTTCTTTTCTTCCGGTAATCGATCAGTGTCCACGCCTGTCAGTGCTTTCACGAGCAGCGTTTTGCCGTGATCGACGTGGCCAGCCGTCGCGATAATCATTGAACACTGCCGTGATGGGACAATTGTTCGATCAATTTCTCCTCATCGCGCAAACATCGCATATCTAAAATCAAGGCGCCGTTATGGATGCGTCCAATGACAGGTACGGGCAACGCACGCAACGCGGCCGCGATACGCTTAAGCGCTTTGCCCTCGCTCGGCTCGTCAGGGGAGGGATAGAGCCCCACCCCAGCGCTAGCCAAAGTCCGCATAGGGAGCGCGCCCGAACCAATTTCACTGTAGCAATCTACGACAATTGCGTCGCCTTTCCCCCCAAGAAATCTCTTGAAGGCCGCGAGCACCCGTTCTGCGACAGTTCGAATCTCGTCAACCGGCCTCGACAGATCAGACAGTACCGGAAGCTGCTCCGCCAAACGATCCGGATTCCGGTAGATCCGCAGCACCTCTGAAAGCGCGGCGATGGTCAACTTATCACAACGCAGTGCCCGCCTCATTGGGTTCGATTTGATCTGGGCAATGAGATCTTTGCGACCGACAATTATTCCTGCTTGGGGTCCTCCCAAGAGCTTGTCTCCGGAGAAAGTCACGATATCTGCACCACTGCGCAGGGCATCCATGGGCGTAGGTTCGTGCGGAAGACCAAAGTCCTCCAGGTTGACAAGTGTCCCGCTGCCGAGGTCGTTGACAAAAGGGATACCGTGATCGCGACAGAGGCTAGCCAGCTCTTTTTCTGGCACGACTTTTGTGAAACCTTCAATGACGTAGTTGCTCGCATGCACTTTCATTATCATCGCCGTCTGCGGACCAATAGCATTGGCGAAGTCTGACAGGTGCGTCCGATTTGTTGTCCCGACTTCTACGAGATGACAGCCGGATCGCGCCATTATGTCGGGTATGCGAAATGAGCCGCCGATCTCAACAAGCTCGCCTCTTGACACCGGAACATCCCGCCCTGGCGCAAGCGTGTTGAGCACAAGCATAATTGCGGCTGCGTTATTGTTGACGACGGTGGCATCCGTTGCGCCCGTGATCGCACAAATATCGGAAACGACATGGGTGTCGCGATCGCCGCGAGCCCCCGCGCGGACGTCAAACTCAAGCGTGCAAGCACCGTGCGCCACTTCTGCGATAGCAGCGATCGCAGCATCGGGCAGCGCGGATCGGCCAAGATTCGTATGCAGAACTGTGCCTGTCATGTTGAAAACGGGTCGAAGTGAAGGCAGTGACCGAGTTTTGAGAATTTCGGACGATTGAGCCAGAATAGCAAAAAGATCAAGGTCGACAGCGCGGCCAGTCCGCAACGCCGAACGGCGTTCTTCGAGAACCTCTCGCAAAACACCGGTAACGGCGGTGCGACCAAACGATCGGACCAAGGCCATAGCGCTCTCGGTTTCCAGCAATCGACCAATGCTGGGCAGCGCGGATAAACGGCGTGAAGCATTCTCCAACATATCGCCCAAAGGTTAGCGCGATCGATCCTGCAACGCCAACACCTATCGCTTGCGACTAAAACCACGCAAGGACGCAAAGTGATGAAGCAATCACGCAGTAGCGTCGTCCCAAATTTTGTCAGTTAGAGGCAAACCGGCTATCTCAGCAGAAGTAATCAACCGTTCCGGTTTGCGACCAATCTGCGCCAGCAATGAGCCCAACTGGCGGACATGCTGTGTTGAATGCCAAACAGTACGCTCCAGCATTTCATGGCGCGTTGTCGGCCCGAAGTACGTTGGCACGTCTCCACTAAAGTTCTCGCCTTGAGTTGTATCGCACCAAGTCCGAAAGCGGTTTCGGACGCTCCCACCAAATTCAGCAATTGCCGCGCTCGTCGTCATACCATCAGGCGGCGGGGCAACCAGGTTCTCATACGTCAGAGTTTTTCCAGTTTCCTCCATGTCCAAAAACGCTGTCGGAATCTGAAAGACATGGTGCATGAGAACCCTCCAAGATCGTGGGCGGTTCGGGAGCAAATTCTCCAGTGCCTGATCAGGCATCTGTTGCACCTGAGAAATCGCAATGTCCAGAACGTCGCAGTATCGGTGCTTGAGCGCGTCGGGCGACAATTGCGGTTGAGTATCGTCTTCAAGCCCTAGGAACGCGACAACATCCTTGAGGACTTGTGCGAAGACAAATTTTTCACCTTGTGAAACGACCGGCACAGACTTCGCGCCCAGCTGCTGCAAGGCTGCACGTCCGTCGTCGTCCGCAAGAACATTGATCGATTCAAACTCAATCCCACGGATCGAGAGGTACTCTTTGACCCTTAGACAGCTCGTTCAATGAGGCTGCCAGAATACGCGAATAGGCGAATTCATGAAATCTTCTCCCGACAATCTTGGACAGCAAAGCCTAGTCCCACAAGCTGTATCAGACAAGTCATTGGCCGCAAATTACGTCGTGATCAGCTGAGACTCTTGAGGATGACGTGCACGATGATAGGCGGGATAACAGATCCAGAGCGGCACCCAGGACCCCGTGCTGGAAGTCGGCCATGGTCCGGCGCACCGAACGGCCGGCCCAACTCAAAGGGCACCCACAGTGTCCTCGGGGGTCGGATCGTTTCGGTAAGCGGTCGAATAAGGCTGATATTCGTGGTTGAGATGCCAGCTGATTCGATAAAATGTGTCATTGCGCCCACGGCGCGCGTGCAGAACGGTCATATCGACACGAGCAATACGACATCCGCCGCGTCGTTATTAAACCACGCAATCATGCGCTCAACTGACGGGCGCATCATCCGACGGGCGCATCATCATCGGGTCCGTTGCGCCCATAAACGAATAGTGAATGTCGGCCACCGACCCTATCTGTTGTTCAACCGTAGCAAAAATCCGGACCGATCGAAATTCGTCGAGACATGAATCATGACATTATAATCATGACATTATCGGAGGACGACGTTTCTGCCGGTATATTTCGACAGTCGTTCGCTCCCCAATTGAATGCGCGATCACCACGCCGATTTAGGCCAGTCCTGGGAAGTCTTCGAGACGCGCCAAGCTCTGCCTCCTCTCACAGATACCGAATCGTGCGGTCAAATTGGCGATGATAGTGCCGTACGTGGCAGCAGCGAAAGGCCGCGGATGCCTGACTCTAGGTCTAACCAGTTTTTTGCGACTTTTGAGCAAGCTCCGAAATGAGGGCGCTCAGCTCTTGGGCCTGCTGACCATAGGCCTTCATAGATTTCTCGGTGTGGCGCGACTGAATCTCTAAATATTCTTTGAGGTCGCGTGCTGTGGCCAGCTCAGAAAGAAGATCAAAACCCGACTCCATATTCTTCTCAGCATACGACAGCGCTTTTGCCTGCACCTCCAGCGCACCTTCTGCAACCGCGCCGGACGATTGGTTGAAAGTTTCCTGCGCGCGGCGGGCCATTTCCATAAACTTATTATAAGCAGCTCGCGATTGCTCGACATTCTTCTCGGCCAACTGTCGAACAGCCTCTGGTACTTCAAGATCCTCTGGCCTTGCCATATCTCACCCCTGATAACCAATGACACCCGCCAATTACAGTTTGGCAAACTCACGTCGAAAAGTATACGCCCGAGTGACAGAACTGCATCGGATCAATCACAGTCCTTTACGCCAACGATCCGCTCTCACGCACAAGAGAACCTACCTCAATGGCGCTAGGCCTAACCGGCAGTTGCAACTGTTAGCGGACCAAACCACACTCCCGGGTAGCCGGCCGCAACAGTCTCGAAGTAGCATTGACTACCCGATTTCACCAGCTCGCGGATTGGCTTGGTCGTTTGGCATTTTCTGGACGGAACCACGATCGCGGTGCTTGCCCGTACGGCTCCTCTCATGGCGGCTGTATTTACCTGGCCATGGAGTTTGGTCAGCATGAACATTAGGCTCTGCCCATTCGGCACGATCTAGTCGCCAAGGTCAAAGCCCGCCTCTTTTGCTTTCAGCAATGCCGTCACCATTGAGTTCACGGGTGTAGCGACACTGACCTTTGCGCCCTCTCGTGGTATTGCACCGTTGATATTGTCCACCTCTGCCCGTCGACGGGCCATATGATCGAGAAGCATCGAAGGTCTGGCGTCTGGAATTTTTGCGCCAAAATCGCGGACGTAGGCTATCGGATCACCGAACTCCAGAGTGATACCCTTGGCACGGGCCACATTGGCCGCCTCTAGCGCACACGCGCTTGCGATTGACCAAGCCTGTGAGCTGGCTTGAACCTGTCCGACAGTGAGCCCCGTGAGCGCACAGGTTCCAGAGTAGGTCGCGTTGCAAATCAGCTTCTCCCAGACCATTTTATGAATGTCGTCGAACGTGAGAACCTTGAATCCGCCGGACCGCCATATCTCAGCGACACTTTCCAACCGCTGGGTCTTTCCGCCGTCCATCTCCCCAAGACGCAAGAACTCCATACCATTATGATGGGCATGACCCGGACCTTTCATCGAGGCCCCAAAACCACCTACAACGCCCATCATGATGCGACTTGAACCGACAATATCCGCGACGATGTCGGCACTACCCAGTCCGTTTTGGATCGTAAGTATTGGTGCTTCAGGCTTGGCAATTCTCAGTGCCGAAGTCGCAGCTTGCCCAACACCGTCAAACTTTGTTGCAATGATGACCAGATCTGCATCCCTGATATCCTGGGGACTCGAAGTGGCATTGATTTGGACGGTGCGATCGCCGCTGGCTCCTTCCACTCTGAGACCGACACTACGAATAGCTTCAATGTGATCTTGCCAGCTGTCGAGTGCCCATACGTCGTGACCGCCCTGGTCAGCGAGAAGTGCGGCGTAGACCGAGCCCATCGCACCAACACCAATGATTGCTATCTTCATCGTCGCATCCCTGTTACATAAATACCTTCGACCACTCGGGTTTCGTCGAGGTTTCTGTCGATTTATCGTTTGATTTCTGTTGCGTACTTTTGACCGTCTTGCGAAATTTCGTCTATTGGATGCAGCGGAACGGCCTCTTCGTCAATTCCTGCCTTCCAACACAAAAAAGCGCCGGACATCCGGCGCCTCGCTGTGGAATACACGACGGTTCGACTCACCTAGCGTCAATCTCGTGGCTGCGGGACTATGCGAATATATGGCTTCGGCGACTTCCAGCCCTGCGGAAACTTCTGCTCAGCCTCTGCATCGGATACCGCCGGTACGATAATCACATCATCACCGTCTTTCCAGTTCACGGGCGTCGCCACCTTGTGCTTCAAAGTGAGCTGCAACGAATCTATCAACCGCAGGATCTCATCGAAATTGCGGCCTGTACTCATCGGGTAAGTCAACATCGCCTTGATGGCCCTGTCCGGTCCAACGATAATCACATTACGCACTGTTTGGTTGTCTACGGCGCTCCGGCCCTCCGACGTGTCGCCCGCACCCTCTGGCAGCATGTCGTAAAGTTTTGCAACTTTGAGCTCGCTATCCCCGATCATGGGATAATTCGGAGCCGTACCAGTCGCATCTTCGATGTCCTGCGACCATTTCACATGGCTGTCTACAGGATCGACACTAAGACCGATCACTTTGACCCCTCTTTTGTCAAACT
This sequence comes from Hyphomicrobiaceae bacterium, assembly GCA_051009975.1. Classification (GTDB taxonomy): domain Bacteria; phylum Pseudomonadota; class Alphaproteobacteria; order Rhizobiales; family Hyphomicrobiaceae; genus Tectiglobus. The sequence goes on along the minus strand of JBPCWA010000420.1, from coordinate 34,127 downwards.
CAGGTTTAAGCTTAGCCATTTCGCCCAGTTCCGTGGTGCAAACCGGCGTGAAATCTTTGGGATGAGAAAAGATGACCCCCCACGCGTCTCCTAACCAATCGTGCAGAGATATTTCGCCCTGGGTGGTCTGGGCAGTAAAGTCAGGCGCCTGTGAGCCAATTCGCAGTGTCATAGTGAGACCCCTTCAAGGTAAACCAAGAACATTATAACGGTGCCAATCACTGTCGGGCCCGCCACGCGACATGACGGTATGACCGTGTGACGGTATCTAAGTACGAGTATCGTCCAAGACAATTCGATCACATGCGAATCACATTGAGAAAATAAATGGCCGAAGGCAAGTTCCACCACTGCGTGCGTAAGCTTTCGGATCGGAAAGTGCACCTCTCGCCGCGACAGTACCGAAATGATGCCGTCAGCGAGAAACGAGTGGCCAAACGCGAGATGATGTCCATTTGCTCCAGTTTCAATCAAAGTCCGGCATCAATCTGTCCGACGCAGACTCGATCGGAGAGCACCGATGAACGTGTCGATTTTATTAAAAAACGCAGCGCGAACTTTGCCCGAACACCGAGCATTGTCTTGGTCAGGCGGATACATGACCTATGCGCACTTGAATGACCAAGTCGGTCGGATTGCGAATGCGTTGCGCCGCAATCACGGTCTGTCAATTGGTGATCGAGTTGGCATGATCATGTCGAACTGTCCCGAGTTCTACCCGATGCTGTTTGGGACTTGGCGCGCTGGTCTGGTTGCCGTGCCCATCAACGCCAAGCTTCATGCTAAAGAACTATCGTGGATACTCGACAACGTCGGGGCCCGTCTAGCCGTAGTGACGCCAGATATCGCGACGCGCTTAAGCGCAGAAACTGGCGCCCTGGTTCCTGAAATCATCGAAACTGGATCGCAAGAGTACCGCCAACTTATTGCGAGTGATTCAATCTATTCAACACCGACGACGCCTAGCGACCCGGACGTCGACGCATGGATCTTTTATACAAGCGGAACGACCGGTCGACCGAAAGGCGCGCGTCTCTCCCACCGCAATTTGATGTCTATGATTAATGCCTACTTTGCTGACATCGACTTTATCGCTTCCAATGATACGATCCTGCATGCGGCGCCATTGTCTCATGGATCCGGTCTCTACGGACTGGCACACTTTGCAAAGGGATCGAAAAACATCATTTGTCCAGGATTCGAAGTTGACGAGATACTCGGTTGCTTCCGCGATCATTGCAACGTGTCTATCTTCGCAGCACCTACAATGATTAAGCGGCTCGTTGATGATCCTCGTTCCGGTAACACTGATTGTCGCGGTCTCAAGACGATCGTATACGGTGGAGCACCGATGTACGTCGCAGATCTCGCGCGTGCCGTAGAGTTGTTCGGACCACGCTTCTACCAACTATACGGCCAGGGCGAAGCTCCGATGACCATAACAGGCCTTGGAAAGGCAGCCCACAGTGATATTGATCATCCGCGCTACCAAGAGCGAATTGCGAGCACTGGCGTGCCTCGCACGGGTTGTGAGGTCAGAGTAGTGAATCCGGACGGCTTCGACTTAAAGGACGGGGAAGTCGGAGAGATCATAACGCGTGGCGATGTCGTAATGAAAGGATATTGGAAAGACCCGCAGGCGACCGCTTCTGCCTTGCGTGACGGCTGGTTATGGACAGGCGACATGGGCAGTTTTAGCGAGGACGGATATTTGACTCTCAAAGACCGTTCCAAAGATATGATCATCTCGGGAGGTTCCAACATTTACCCCAGGGAAATTGAGGAGGTCCTGCTTACCTCACCCGCGGTAAAAGAATGCGCAGTGATTGGCCGACCACATCCTGACTGGGGAGAGGAGGTCGTTGCCTATGTCGTCAAACGCCCGGGTCAGGCGATTGATGGCGCAGCGCTCGATGCGCTATGTCTCAACAACATCGCGCGGTTCAAGCGACCGAAATCGTACGAGTTCGTAGAAGGGCTCCCCAAAAACAACTACGGAAAGGTAATGAAGACGGAAATTCGCGAATGGTCCCGTCTCAAAACCAACTCGAAGGTGTAATTTTCTCTTGCCCCGTTACCGGATCACGATTGAGTACGATGGCGCTCCTTTCGTTGGCTGGCAGATCCAGACAAATGGTCGCTCTGTCCAGGGTGCTATTGCCGAAGCCATCGCGAAGTTCGCAGGCGAGCGTCCCCATGTTCAAGGCGCCGGGCGAACGGATGCGGGAGTGCACGCACGCGGTCAGGTTGCCCATTTCGACCTGCACCAGTTATGGCCGACAGGGAAGATCTGTGACGCAACGAACTTCCATCTTCGCCCCGACCCAATATCAATCCTTGAATGCCGGGTGGTGGATGAAGGTTTTGACGCTCGCTTCAGCGCGGTTGCTCGCCACTACCTTTATCGTATCGTCGAAAGCCGCGCACCACTGGCGCTTGACCGAGGTCGAATTTGGCGCGTACCGGCCCCACTAGACAGCGACAACATGGCCAAAGCAGCTGGCCATCTCATTGGCCGTCGCGACTTCACCACCTTTCGTGCGGCCGGCTGCCAGGCAAAGTCACCGCTGCGCACGTTGGACCGCCTTGATGTCGTTCGCTCGGGGCGCGAAATTCATGTGCTGGCCTCAGCTCGTGCGTTCCTCCAAAATCAAGTCAGATCGATGGTTGGTTGTTTGAAAGCTGTTGGCGAGGACCGTTGGTCCATGCAGGATTTCATCGCAGCGCGTGACGCCCAAAACCGCACGAGATGCGCCACAGTCGCGCCTGCCGACGGTCTTTATCTGATTCAAGTGGACTATGCAGATTGATCACCGGGCCAAAAGCTGAGTACCCGGGGCAAGCGCGAATCCCCGCACGAATTCTTCAGTCGCCATCGGCTTCTTCCCCGCTCGCTGCAGTTCCTTTAACTGTATCGCGCCAACAGCACATTGAACAGTCAACTGCTCGTCAAGGACTTGACCGGCCGCTTCAGACTCCCGATTGCTGGTTGTCACTTGATCATGGCATTCAGCACGCAAGACTTTTATGCGCTCTTCTTTGCCCTCGCCGCCGGCAACGAACCAAGCGCCCGGAAAAGGCGAGAGGCCGCGAATGTGGTTGTGCACATCACGCGCGTGCTGGGCGAAATTGATCCGGGTTTCAGATTTATCAATTTTCCGCGCGTATGTCACACCAGAGCCGGATTGCTCCGTTGCGTGAAGTGACCCACGTTCGAGGGCTGCCAACGCCCGGGTCATGAGGCTAGCTCCGCATTCTGCAAGGATATCGTGCAGCTGGCCACCAGTCTGGTTCTCACCAATGGGCAGACACTCCGATAAGCAAATCGGCCCGGTGTCCAGTTCCTCAGCCATGCGCATGACCATGACAGCGGTTTCCTTATCACCGGCCATAATGGCGCGCTGGATCGGGGCAGCGCCGCGCCAACGCGGTAGCTTGGAGGCGTGAAGATTGAGACAACCGTGGTCGGGAGCATTCAGAATTGGACGTGGCAGTATCAAGCCGTAGGCAACCACAACCGCCACCTGGGCCCTTAGGGCCGCGAATTGCATTTGACTACCTTGATCCCGCAGCGAAGAAGGAGAGAATACGGGAAGTCCGGCCTCAGATGCGAACGCGTGAACGGGAGACAGTCTATCTCGCTTTCCTCGCCCTGCCGGCCTGGGTGGTTGTGTGTAGACCGCGGCGATGTCGTGACCAGCGTTGAGACATTCGGCAAGCGTCGGAATTGCGAAGTGGGGCGTGCCCATAAAGATGATCCGCAGCATGGTCCTGATCGCCCACCTATACCCTATCGCGCGCGGCTTTCTTAAATTTTCTGATAATCATATCGCGTTTCAACCGGGACATGAAATCAATGATCAGCCTACCATCAAGATGATCGATTTCGTGTTGTATGACGGTTGCCAAAAGACCATCAGCCGAGATTTCGCGCGATTGTCCGTCGCGATCGACATAACGCACCGTAACCTCAGCGGGTCGCTCAATTTCGACCCTTACGTCAGGCAGTGAAAGGCAACCTTCTTCGAATACCCGTGTGACCTCTCCGCGACCAAGGATTTCTGGGTTGACCATGAAAATCGGCTCCGGCTCTTCCGCGTCGCGATCCTTGACATCGACCACAAGTATCCGCCTGGGGACCGAGACCTGCACGCCAGCCAACCCAATGCCAGGAGCGTCGTACATCGTCTCCAGCATATTATCCAACAGTTGACGCAATTCGTCGTCGACACGCTCTACGGGCTCGGAAACCTGTCGGAGTATAGGATCGGGAAGGGACACGATATCGAGTTTGGACATGGCTTGCAGATAGGCAAACCAACCTCAGTGGTCAATCGGACATCTTACCATCACTCACAAGCACTATCGACTACCGTTGCCGGCGCCATCCCCGCCATTGCCGTGCTGGGTTGGGTTGGGTTGGGTTGGGTTGTGTTGTCTAGTCTAGTCTAGTCTAGTCTAGTGGTTTAGTTCGTGGGGAGCTTTCCGCCAGAACTTATTTGAAGCCTCACGTGCGATAATGCTCAAAATCTTATATCCGGCCAACACCGTTCCGATCACGGTGCCTGAAATTTTCGAAACACCTATCCGGCGACGATAGCGTGCTGGTACCTCATGCACCGATAGATGGTGTTCTACGGCCTTGATTTGCATTTCAACTGTCCAGCCGTACGTCCTGTCCGCCATTTGCAGGCGGCGAAGCGCATCTGATTGAATGGCGCGGAAGGGACCCAGATCTGTGTAGTATGCACCCCAAATCAGCCAGATAAGTCGGGTGGCGAGCCAATTGCCAAATCGCTGCTGAGGCGTCAGTGCACCTTTGGCGACCTCTCCCAGCGTGCGAGAGGCGATGACCATATCCCACTCTCCAGACGCGATGGGCGCGACCAGCGCGGCCATGTCCTGCGGATAATCGCTGCGATCGCCGTCGACGAAAACCACAACGTCAACGTTTTTTAGCTCGCCGAGTGCAGCCAAGCACGCCGCACCATAACCCTGTTCGGCCTCGCGTACGACGCGAGCCCCTGCAGCGATCGCCACATCGGCGGTTCCATCTGTTGACGCATTATCCCCAACAACAATGTCATCCGCCCAATCCGGAATGTCCGAGATGACGTGTCCGATGGCTTCCGCTTCATTGAAGGCCGGGATCACGACCCCGACTCGCTTGCCCTCAAACATTCGGAGCCACCCGGTCTGGTGCCGGATACTGGGCAACGCCATCAAAGAGAAATGCCAACCAAATCGGCAACCAAATCACCCATATGACTGCAGAATTGTAATGTTCGAGGTTGTCGTTTGCAATAAAGGCGAATGACACATAGTAGAGCGGTAGCGCTATCGTCAGGGCGAACAGGCCCGCCAGCGGCATAAACGGCATTAAGCACAGGATCCAAGTCGCGTACCAGGGGAATTGTGCGGGGCTCAATATCACCAGAAGGCCGATCACCCAACCAAATCGATGGATGACATCAATTGGTGAGACATACTCAGGTTTAGCCAGCTTGAAAGCTACCAATCCTACGATAGTGGCCAGTAAACCTCGCAAAGCTAAGCCCGAGACCTCTGCAGACCCACCAAGCGCCGCGCCAATGGATTCTGCGATCGCGTTTAATGCTTGAAACAGTGCACTATTTGTCCGCCACTCACGAGCAAACGCGACGAACCCGGACGTGTCGTTCAGTCCACCCAAAATGACCGGCCACGCCCAGAGAAGTGTCATGCCGGCTAAAAGTAAGAGGGTGGCAAAGAGTGCCGTAGGCCTTGCAGCCAGCGGCCGCAAAGCGAGCGGCAGGAGCAGTACCGGCCACAATTTCGTTCCTATTGCGATTCCCAGAGTTGCCGCGCTTGCAACAAAACGCTGGTGGCAAGCTGACAGGATTGCGAGAAGCACGACTGGGATCAGAACAACCTCCATGTGTGCCGAGTTCGTTAACTCTTTAATAACCAGCGGATTCCACCAGTAGAGGGCACTCCAAAGAGACGATCTTTTGCAAAGGCTTAGTAATTTTACGATGAGCAAAAGAGATAATATTTCTGAAGCCAGACCAACAAACCGCCATGCCAGGAGGCTCCAGGGCTCGATTGCATGTGAGATGGCAAACCAAACTTGCGCAACGGGTGGATAAATCGTCTTGAGATGTGGATGGTTGACGCGCTCGATGACAGCACCAGATTGAGCGGCGAGTTGTTTGAGTGGTTCGGGACCATCGTTATCAAACACTGCGTCCGGAGGCCGCGCGTAGGGATTAAAACCGGCGACCGTAACCCCACCGTCCCAGAGGTAGCGATAGAAATCATCCTCGAGCGCCGGAACACTCGGCAACAGGATTATTCGCGCGAGCAAGCCGATGGCGACAACGAAGGCGAAGGCGAACGCGTACCCTTCCCCTCTGTCTAAGCGATTGACGCTTTCCGGAATGAGCCATCGCAGCGCAAGGAAGAAAAATCCGCTTGCCATTGAGCCAAGAGCGAGCTCAAGCGCCGGAATATTTTCGAGATTTTTCGACCATTCAAAGTCTTCCCCTTTGACTGAAAGCAGAATGGCACAACCGATCAGCCCTGCTGCAACACTACTCCAACCTGCGACCAGCCAAGGCCAAGCGAACCTGCGCGGCGCTATGGTCAAACCTGACGCCTCGACTTGATTGCCGCAGCCAAGGTGCCCTCATCAAGGTAATCAAGTTCACCGCCAACGGGGACACCCTGAGCCAAACGAGTCACGGTTACGTTGGCATCAGACAACGCTTCCGTTAGGTAGTGCGACGTTGACTGCCCTTCGACGGTAACATTGAGAGCCAGTATCACTTCGTTAACTTCGCACGTGTGCGCCTTCTCGACGAGGTTCGCAATATTGAGGCGTTCAGGTCCAATACCATCGAGCGGAGAGAGATGCCCGCCGAGAACATGGTAAAGGCCGCGAACAACCCCAGCGCGTTCAAGCGCCCAGAGATCGGCAACGTCTTCAACGACGACGATCGTTGACTGGTCTCGGTTAGGATCCGCGCAAATTGCACACGGATCGACCGTATCGACGGAGCCACATTTGGAACACGTAACCAGCCGCTCGGCCGCGATCTGCATGGCATTTGCCAGCGGCAGCAACAATTCCTCGCGTCGCTTGAGCAAGGCCAGCCCCGCTTTTCGGGCAGAACGATGACCTAGGCCCGGCAGTTTGGCCAACAATTGGATCAATCGTTCGATTTCCGGACCGCCGACTTTGCCCTTTGCCATTTCGGTGCGCCTCGCGATGAGTATTGGCGATCGGGCAGCGCATATCTGGTTTTGGCTCCATTGAAAAGGAGGTGCACCAAAAAGTTGAGGCTACCCGTTGAGGGGAAGTCAATCGGCAGTCTGCGCCGCATGACAGTCGACCAAGAAATCTATCTCGTCCTCCGTAAGGCCAGCTTCATTCAAAATTTCGCGTGTGTGCTCACCGAGTCGTGGCGGATGTCGACGCAGAGTTTGAGCAGGCGTCTGTGTGAACTGCAGAGGTGCCGCCGGTGTTTTGAGCAATCCTTCGCTTGGATGTTCGTAACTATGAAAAAATCCAGTTGCTTGCAGATGCTCGTCTTTTTCCAAGTCCTCGAGACGGCTGACGCGTACGGACGGTACGTCGGCTTCAGCCAGTGCGACCTCCCATTCGGCCGTCGTCTTCTCCGGCATGATTTCCGCGATCATGGCGTACATTTCTGCGTTGCGGGTTGCCCTCAATCGGGCGTCATGCAGCAGCGGACTTTCAATCATCTCTGACCGGCCGGCCGCCTGAAAAAAACCGCGCCACTGTTTATCATTGTATGGAAGCACGACCATAAACCCGTCCTTGGTCCGATGAGGCCGGCGATGCTCCACGAGAACGCGGCTGTATCCCATCGGTTCTGCTGGCGGATCGAATGCAGCACCTGCCATGTGTTCGACAAGATTGAAGGAAACGATACTCTCAAACATCGGTACCTCAACTTGCTGGCCTTCCCCGGTCCGTTCGCGGTGGAATAGCGCCGCTGTTATTGCGCTCACCACATGCAGCCCTGAAACTTTGTCTGCCATTACCATCGGGGCGAATTCAGGCACTTTTCCTCCCCGACGCATGGGCAGGTCGGCGACGCCTGACATGCCTTGTATTACGTCATCGTAGGCCGGCCTATCGGCATAAGGGCCATCCGAACGAAACCCCCATGCGGAGCAATAAATGATATCAGGTCTTTCGGCCGAGACTGCATCATAGGTCAAACCCAATTTTCGGATCGCACTCGGCCGCAAAGAGTGAATGAAGACATCGGCAGTCTCGCAAAGCTTCAAAATTGCATCCCGCGCAGCCGGATGTTTGAGGTCAAGCGAGGCGCTGCGTTTGTTGCGATTGGCTGTCAAGTAGACGGCGCCCATTCCGGGTGTCCGACACGCTGATGCCGCTCGCATGATGTCGCCCTCAGGAGGCTCAATCTTCATAACATCTGCCCCCAGATCACCGAGCATTTGGGTTGCATATGGTCCAAACACGACTGAGGTCAAATCGACTATTCGAATACCGGCGAGCGGGCCGGTCGCAGTGTCTGTCACGAGCTTCTCTTTGGGTTTTGAGGGCAGGTTCGATGATAATGGTGCCACCCGTCTCGACCAGCAAGTGATGCAGCAAGGTCTTTCGGTCGTATCGGATGGATGATTGGTCTGCGGAGCGCAAATCGAGACAACGCCACCCGCCACAGTCGGTCAACGAAACCGAACATACATACCCCATTGACAAGAAAATTTTAATTCTATAATTCTAGATATATGGCAACGACACAACATCCCAGAGTTGATGTGGGCGAGCTCACACTCGACGAGGCCGCGCAGAGTTTCGCGGCGATCGGGTCGGAGCCGCGCCTCGATGTTCTATTGGCACTCGTTCGGGCTGGTCCGACAGGCCTAACTGTCGGCGAAATCCAGCAGCGACTCGGTATTCCTGCCTCCACATTGAATCATCATCTGCGTTTTCTCTCCACAGCCAGTTTGATTGAACAATCGAAACATGGCCGGACGATCCGTAACCGTGCGGCCTTCGCGCACATCGAAGTCCTTGCGAGTTTCCTGCTTCGAGAGTGCTGCACTGACCCATTGGATGAATGATCATGACTGCTCTTGTCCAACGACTTCGCCACATACCGATCCCAAAGATTGACGGTGCTTGGATTGCCGTCCTTGTCCTCTTGGCGGGGATTGCGGCGATCGATTCAGCGCAATTACCCCAAACCATTAGATTTGCCGCCGGCGCGCTAGCAAGTACGGCCCCTTACATAATCTTCGCCATTCTTGCAGTTGCATATCTTAAGGCGAGTGGCGCTGAAGCCATTGTTGCCAAAGCGTTCGAAGGCCGCCAAGTGCGTATGGTCGTACTAGCGGCAATGATGGGCGGATTGTCGCCATTCTGCTCTTGCGAAGTGATCCCGTTTATCGCTGGCCTTCTGGCGCTTGGTACGCCGCTCGCTCCGGTTATGGCCTTTTGGCTGTCTTCTCCGCTAATGGACCCGCCAGCATTCTTGATAACTGCCGGTGCACTTGGCTGGAATTTCGCGGTAGCCAAGACGATTGTGGCAGTCGGCATGGGTCTTCTAGGCGGCTTTGTCATGCTGTTGATGACGCGTGCTGGTTTCTTTGCCGACAGCTTACGCGATCGCAGTGGAGGAGGTTGTTCCAGTTGTGGTTCACCGTTCAAGGGCAAGCCGAACTGGACTTTTTGGACAGAGGAGAAACGGCGGGAGACCTTTCGCCGCGAGGCGATTGCGAATGGATATTTTCTCGTGAAGTGGCTAACCTTGGCCTATGTGCTCGAGTCGCTGATGATCGCCTATATTCCGGCAGAATCGATTGCTCACGTACTCGGTGGCGAAGGCTTGTTCCCAATCGTTCTCAGCGCATTGATCGGCGCGCCAGCCTACCTCAACTCTTACGCCGCACCACCTTTGGTTGCCGGTTTGATGGAGCAGGGAATGAGCGCGGGCGCGGCCATGGCTTTCGTCATTGCCGGCGGCGTTAGTTCGATACCGGCTATGACGGCGGTCTTCGCCCTGGTGAAGCGGCCGGTATTTGCCGCCTATATCGGTCTTGGATTCTTGGGAGCGGTCATTGCTGGGCTGAGCTTCCAAGCGTACATCTCATTAGTCTAACACGAAGCTGGCCCAAATTCACTTGGCTCAAATCTCGTGGCAGGTGTCACTTCCCCCGAGGCCCCGGAGTTCCTTGGTTGGAGGCAGTTGGGCTCGATCGCCTAGCATAAAGCAAGCCACTTGTATCGCGCGCGACAAGATTCCATCGGGCAGAGGGCTGCGATCTGCTTCCCGTCCCGTGTAAGCTTTCGACGGTGCACTCGAAATTTGGAAATGTTGTTTTCTGCGTGGTCGACTTATCCTATCACTGACATTTATCGGCTATTGGCTTAGGAAGCGCCATGCGAACAACCCACGTCATAAACACGGTGTCCTGCCACGCCGAAGGAGAGGTCGGCGACGTCATTGTTGGGGGCGTTGCGCCCCCGCCTGGCGACACGCTCTGGGAACAATCAAGATGGTTGGCCCGAGACGAATCGCTCCGCAATATTGTGCTCAACGAACCGAGGGGTGGCGTCTTTCGTCATGTCAATCTTTTGGTACCAGCCAAAGATCAACGGGCGACCACGGGTTTCCTCATCATGGAGCCGATCCACACGCCTCCCATGTCCGGGTCGAACGCTATGTGCGTTGCGACAGTGCTGCTTGACACGGGCATGATTGCGATGTCCGAGCCTGTGACGACATTCCACCTGGAAGCACCATCTGGCCTAATTGGTATCGAGGCAACCTGCCAAGACGGAAAGGCCCAATGCATATCGATCCGTAATGTGCCTTCATTCGCTGATCGACTCGATGTCCCACTTGAAATCCCTGGCATTGGTACCGTCGGCGTCGACACGGCGTATGGCGGTGATAGTTTTGTACTAGTTGACGCAGAAAAGTTGGGATTCTCAATTCACCCGAGCGAGGCCAGAGAATTGGCGGCGTTGGGCCAACGAATCGCGAGAGCGGCGAGCGAACAGATCGGATTCCAACATCCGACCAACCCCGATTGGAACCATATTTCGTTCTGCCAATTTACTTTGCCTGTCGCACCTGAAGGCAGCGGGATCAGTAGCGTTAATACGGTTGCTATCGACCCTGGCAAACTCGATCGCTCGCCCTGCGGTACCGGCTGCTCGGCGCGGATGGCCGTTCTGCACGCGAGGGGAGAGCTCGACATCGGCACTCCGTTTATTGCACGTTCGATCCTCGGATCCCGCTTCGAGTGCCGCATCGCCGATGTCACCACTCTCTGCGGTCGCACAGCGATCATACCGAGAATTAGCGGTCGCGCCTGGATTACCGGCACTCATCAACACATGATCGATCCCAACGATCCCTGGCCGACGGGCTACCGATTATCCGATACGTGGCCGATGCCGGATTAAAAATTTTGGATCGAAGCAGCCGACTACTATTGTAGCCATCGTCTGCCTACCACAATTTCAACCCGGGAGGCAGGGGCAGACCACCGGTCATCTGCTGCATCTTTTCCTGGGTGGCTTGATCGACTTTCGACTTGGCGTCTTGGCTTGCCGCGATAATAAGATCCTCAACGATTTCTGCCTCGTCCGGCTTCATCAGCGACGGATCGATCTTGAGTTTCCGCATTTCGCCCTTGCCATTTAGTGTAACTTGGACCATGCCCCCGCCAGCCACTCCGCTGATCTCCATATTCGCCAACTCGGACTGCATCTCCTGCATCTTGGCTTGCATATCCTGGACCTGTTTCATCATGCCCATCAGGTCTTTCATTTGGTCCTCATATCCTATTTATCGTCTTTCGTGGTTTCTGCATCATCGACACTGCGAACGCCCGTGATTTCGGCGTCTGGAAAGACTTGTAACACCGCCGATACAGCGGGGTGTGCCTTGATCTCAGCGATTTCCGCAGCCTCTCGCTCACGGCGGATCTGGCCTTTCGGTGGCGCTCCTGGTTCCCTTCCGACCACGGCGACCCAACGATTGCCTGTCCAGCGCGTAAGCTTTTCACCGAGTTCACCTGCGAAGCTCTTGGGTGCTCCGTCGAGTGGATAAAAGATAATCTTGCCGGACTCGAAACTAATGAGACTAAGGTGCTCTTCCAGATGCATCTTGAGCATCGCGTCACGACGCGCGCCAACAAGCGCTAAAACGTCATCGAACGTTTCCAGATGCATGATTTGATCGTCTTGTGCCGCCGGTGCCGCTTCAACCCTGGGTTCATCTGGATAGTTGGTCGGAAGCGCCTGAGCTTGAGAACGCAATTGTGTTTCGGTGACAGCTGACCGAGTTGTAGCTTCACTAGGAGATCGCTCCACTGAACGTGCCCCGCCAGATCCCAAAGCTCTGATGACTTCGTCCGGCGTCGGCATGTCGGCGGTACACGCGATACGAATGAGGACCATCTCGACGGCAATCAATGGATTGGGCGCGCGCGCTGCTTCGTCGATGCCCTTGAGAAGCATCTGCCAGATCCTGGACAAAATCGGTATCGACAAGCGGCCAGCGAGGTCCTCGGCGCGTCGCTTTTCCTCCGCCGATAAAGCCTCAGTTAATGCGCTAGCACCGGCGACCTTGGCACGGGTGGTGATATGAATGGCCTCTGCCAAATCATTCAACACCTGCAGAGGATCGGCACCGTCGGCGTGTAACGAACTATAGCCATCGAGGACGGCGGCTGTTTGACCATTCAGGAGTGTTTCTACGAGGTCAAATATCCGACCACGATCTGCCAGGCCCAGCATCGCTCGGACCGTTTCAGTGCTGACCGCACCGGCCCCCATGGCGATGGCTTGATCCAGAATGGAAAGGCCATCGCGTACCGACCCTTCTGCGGCGCGCGCGATAAGGCGCAACGCATCGATGTCCGCCTGGGCATCCTCATAGCCCGCAATCTTCGCAAAATGATCGACCAGAACCGAAACGTCGACCCTGCGTAGGTCGAATCGCTGACATCGCGAGAGGACCGTAACCGGTACCTTTCGCACTTCAGTCGTTGCGAAAATGAATTTCACGTGCTGGGGCGGTTCTTCCAGCGTCTTCAATAGCGCATTAAATGCGCCTTTCGAAAGCATATGAACTTCATCAATAATAAAGACCTTGTAGCGTGCGACCAATGGCTTGTACCGCGCGCTTTCGATGACCTCGCGTATATTATCTATGCCCGTATTCGAGGCCGCATCCATTTCGATGACGTCTGGATGACGGGATTGCACGATCTCTCGGCAGTGGTCGCCGTATCCCGCCAACGCGACCGTCGGTCTATCAGGTAGACCCTCTTTTGTGTAGTTTAATGCCCGCGCTAAAATTCGCGCGGTAGTTGTTTTGCCAACGCCGCGAACACCGGTAAGCATGTAGCCTTGTGCAATGCGATCCGTGTCGAAAGCATTCCGCAACGTCGTAACCATCGCGTCTTGGCCGATGAGATCCTCGAACGTCTCCGGGCGGTATTTGCGCGCCAATACGACATACGGTCGGGACGATCCATCGGCCGGTCCACTATGCACCAATTCACTTTGTCCCGTCTCGCCTTGCACCGTCTCGTCTTGCACCGTTTTTTTCCTGGATTATTCTTTCCTGGATCGATTTGGACTGCTCCGATTGAGGCCGCGTGCTGCCCAGATGTTATCTGCATGTCTGGGCGTTATTGCCTACCATCAACTGGCCTGATTTGAAATTGGCCTAATTGGGCTCTGACGGATTGGAACTCAACGGATTGGGACCTGGCAGTTTGGAGCCTTGCAGTTTGGAGCCTTGCAGAACGGCACCTGGTCGTTGGAACCGGGCAAAATAAATAATGGTCTGGGCCGAAACGTCCCACCTCCGACCGTTGCCGAGGAAAGACGAGTGGGAGGCTGAACAACGACCCATGTCGGGCTCGTTAGGGCTGCTTCCTTCCGGATCTGACCCGGTTGGCGAGTAACACGTCCGCGCCAACCTCCCGTCAGGAATATGGCTCTTTCACAACGAGAGGGCAAGGGGGAAGACACCCTCCCGTGCCTGATCCCGATACCCGAACTTGCTCTAGGGACCCTACGGACGAGCAGGGACAGAGCGGCGCGCTTCCTCGGCCATCTGTTTGACTTGTCCAACAATAAGACCGGACCAAATCGATACTTCGCTCGTGCGTTCCCCCTGACTCTGGCCCCTGACTCTGGCCCCTGACTCTGGCCCCTCGCACAGGCCCCTCACACACGCCCGGGCTCGCTTCCGCGTCAGGATATTTTTGGCCCGATTAAACCAAGGCAAAAACCCATTTAAGTCGCAGCAGCGTCATAATTGCGACATCAGCTGAAAATATGCCTAAGGACGATTAATTCGTCCGTGTAAGACAACATCAACCGGATCGCCTGAACGAGTTTGGAGGTTCTTGCGAGTTAAGAGCTTTAGTGCGTATCACGCCCACCAAAACAGCCGAGGCAACCATGACAAACGAACACCATCTGGGGTGGATTGCGTCAGCGAGTTTGTTCCTTGCGACACTATCGTTTGCGTTATGGACGGTGATTTTCCCAGTTCGAGCTCAGCACAGCCTGAGCGAGTACAGCGGCATTAACAAGGCCGCGATGCAAATCGACACCACGCACGCGCTCGAGATTCAATCGCATGAAATTGCGGCATCGGTCATGTCCACGTCCGTATCTTGCTACGTAATATACACGCGATCCGCGCATTGCACGTCGGGCTTGCGGCGTAAGACTGCCATGGCATCCGCGGACTTCTGGAAGAACCGCTACCTTGACACCAATAAGAGATTGGGGCTCCTCAAGAATCAAACAGACATTGTTCGGTTTGCATCATTTCGCCGACGTCAGATCCGGTCGGATCGTGCGTGGACGTGCGGCAGTCCTGCCGGGCGCGACATGATGAAAACATGCGCCTCTAGAGCAACCGAAGCGGACAACTAGGGCGAGCCAGACAGTACGAAACTCGTACAAGAGCGTATGCCTTTCAAACCTACGCCCAGTCTATGGGCTATCAAGTGAAGCGCCACGGACATTCACTCGTCTGGTGGCGTTTCTCCGTTAAGGGCTTACTTCTTTGACGTGCGGGACTGTGATCCCAAGTTCAGGCTCGCCGGGGCGTTGCTGGACTGTTTGTGATTGAGATCGCCAAAAATGAGACAACCGATCCGATGACGAACACCATCCCATGCGTCTTTTGGCATTACTTGACCCAAAAATCCTGCGCCTCTTACACCTTGTCGCTTCCCAATAGGATAGAGTGTTCGGAGCGGGTCCGACAACGGACACGCCATCAAGATTTTTCTTCGGGTCACCGCGAAAAATAAAATGCATCTCCAATCCGATGGCCAGCCTCCCGACCAGCCCTGGACCCGAACAAAGCGACACGTGTATCTGTACCTTACTTGCATGGCAGGTCCTTGAAACAATCTGCGAACCACCTGCAATGCGGCTCGAATACTAGTCTCATTTTACAATGAAACAGGACGCATTGTCACAAAGCTGCAATCCACCAGTTCCGCTCTCCTTTCCATGACAAATGAACCGACAGATGCTAAGATAGGTCTCCTTCCGTAGGCCAGAGCGGGGTACGCTAAAGCCAACAGCGAGACGGGCCCCTTTTTGGCTTTTGCTTGCTCCTAAGACTCTGCGCACCGCTATTTAATCGGACGTATTGTGTTTATTCCGACGATCAGAGACTCTTCGATACTCGACCGTCAGAGCGTGCGACGCTCAGACGAGTCTTACGTGGCCGCGCAATTGGCTAGCCCTGGCGCGCGCATATTGGTTTTGGTCGGTGACAAGCCGGTTATTTCGTCCAACGATGATCGCACGCACTGCGAAGTCAAATGGTTCACCCGCGAGGAGTTACAGAATCTGGAAATGCCAGTTTCTGACAGCTTCTTTCTCGGGATTCATCCAAATGGTGGCGCCCGGTTTGCGCTGACATTGAGTGAAACACTTGCGAGCGCTTCGCCGGAGGCGGCGCAGTTACTGTCGCCGTTGGTCGATCTACGCTCGCTCGCCATGCAAGACACCATGGACCCGCAGGATTTGTCTTTGTTCGGAATGGCCAAGGCTTTGGGGCATTGGCACAACAGTGCGCGGTTTTGTGGAAGTTGCGGCGGTGCCACCGTCGTTCAGGACGGTGGTTGGAGGCGGAAGTGTCGCTCCTGCAGCCGCGACCAATTTCCAAGAACTGATCCCGTCGTGATCATGCTAATTGTGGACCCAACTAATGACCGCTGCCTTCTCGGACATGAAGAACGTTTCGTGGAAAACATGTGGTCGACGCTCGCCGGCTTTCTCGAGCCAGGAGAAGATGTTCGCCATGCAGTCCGGCGCGAGACGCTGGAAGAAGCCGGAATTGAGGTCGGAGAGGTGCGTTTTCACATGACGCAGCCATGGCCGTTTCCACACTCGTTGATGATCGGTTGCCATGGTATCGCAATGACCACAGAGATCGTCATTGACCCGAACGAAATTCAAGAAGCTCGCTGGTTTTCTCGCCAGGACGTGATCTTGATGCTCAAAGGCGAACATCCTGAGAATCTATGGGTGCCTGGCAGGCAAGCGATAGCGCGGTCACTCATACAGGCATTTGCCGACGGTGACGTAGATTGATTAGGCGCGCTCGCTTTCGCCACTTGTGAGCTCTGATGGAGATCCGAATCAATCATCGTCAGGCATGATGGCAACGAGACGTCGCCCTACAATATCTAACTCTGGGACGTACGTTCGGTTGAACGGTACGAATTCCGTCCGTCGTTTATTGACCAATCGAATCTCTAGAAGATCGCCTGCCCCAAAATTCTGAACGGCTACCACCGAACCTATCCTGGAACCATCAAGCCGGTACGCAGCTAGACCGATGATGTCTGCGTGATAGACTTCGTCGGCCTCGAGCGGCGGTAGCGCGATGCGATCTACAAATAACTTTGTACCGCACAGCGCTTCCGCTGCATTGCGATCGTCAATCCCATCAATACGGCAGATGACCCCCTTCGCGACGACACGGCTGACCTTGATCACAAACGCCCGCGTGCCAGATTCGTCCGATAGCGCACCATATGAAGATATATCTTCGGGCCGGTCCGTGTACGATACTATGACAAGCTCGCCACGGATGCCGTGGGCAGCCGAGATATGTCCCAAGAGTACGCGACTGGGAGGTGGGTCAGATGTCGCCATGTTGGCCACAGGCTGCTGGCCGCATTATTCGGCAGCCGCGCCTTCATCTGCTGCAGCCTTCGCGGCCTCTGCGGCAGCGGCGGCTTCAGCTTCTTCCCGCTCGCGGCGCTTCTTGCCGGGCAGTCCCTTTTTGGGATTGTTGCGCACCTCTCTGCTCATAAGGCCAGCCGCATCCAAAAACCGCGCAACCCGATCGGTGGGCTGAGCGCCAACGGATAGCCAGTGTTTCGCTCGATCCTCTTTAAGGCGAATACGCTCAGGATGGTCCTTGGGTACCATAGGATTATAGCTACCTATGCGTTCAATATAACGGCCATCTCGCGGTGCAGTGTTTGCAGCTGCCACGATGTAATAATATGGGCGCTTCTTCGCGCCCGATCGCGTGAGTCGCAGTTTGACAACGGACATTGTTCTAAGCTCTCCAGTTGGTTGAAATTGGAAATTCTGCAGAAGTCGGAAGCGTCATGCGGAATCCTCTGATGGTTCGGTCTGGGAATGGGAACGCGCTTTGCGCCATGCTTGATCTTGACAACGTATGCCCCTTAAAAACCTCGTAGCTTCAACATCGGCGCAAGACGTAGCACAATCGTCAAAGTCAGCTGCATGGAACGCCCTCGATATCAGGCGGTCGGTTTCAAGCTTCGGAATATCCATCACGGCTGGCCAGCCTGTGGCTGCGGATGCCGATAAACCAAGCAGGTCTTGCCTGAGATCTCTATTGGCTCCTCGCGCAAGCAATTCAGTCGCTCTGCAACTCGGATTGATCGAATGTTGTCGGGATCTATATAGCTCACCAGACTGGTGGCATTGAGAACGCGATAAGCATAATTCCGTCCCGCCTTGGCTGCTTCGGTTGCAAATCCCTGCCCCCGCTGAGTGGGTACAATTGACCAACCAAGTTCGAGCTCTTTCCAATCACCTGGGTGCCAAAGGCCGCAGAGACCGGCGAATTCTCGAGTGTCGAGCCGTTCCACCGCCCACATCCCATAACCCCGCAACACCCAGTGCCCGACCTCCATGGCCATAACACGCCAAGCACGGGCAAAATCTCCCGTCCCTCCAAGAAACCTGGCGTCAGGATCCTCATAAAGGCGTGTCAGAGGCTCAGCATCCTCGAGGCGCCAGCCACGCAATTTCAGCCGCTTTGTAATAATGACAGGAACCAATCCAGTCGTCGCGCCATCATCCATCATCAACGCTTTTTCTTCTTCTTTCTTACGGTTCCACCTCCCATCGATCCGCCTAGTCCGGGTAACGTGCCAGGCGGTACCGGAACACCCCCGAGGCCGGGCAGACCGCCTGCCAGACCGGGCAATCCGGCGGCCGGAATTCCTCCACCGGCACCAACGCCGGGCAATCCTTTAGGAGATTGCGGTGGCTGGCCTACCATTTCTGCCTGTTCAAGCATTTCGGGTGATGGTTGCGGCATTCCCCCCATTCCTAGTCCACCCATCATCCGCCCCATGAGACCCTTGTTTTTGCCCATTTTTTTCATCATGTCCGCCATTTGGCGATGCATTTTTAGAAGCTTGTTGACTTCTTCAACTTTTGTTCCCGAACCGGCAGCAATGCGGCGCCGGCGTTTGCCGTCGATAATTTTAGGGGCCGATCGCTCTTTCTTCGTCATAGAAGTGATGATCGCGTGCTGTCGCTTGAGCATCTTGTCGTCAAGGTTGGCGTCCGCGAGTTGGTTCTTCATTTTACCGATGCCTGGCAACATGCCGAGAACTCCACCCATGCCACCGAGCTTCTGCATTTGTTTTAATTGCTCGGCAAGATCATCGAGGTCGAACGCCCCTCTCTTCATCTTGTCGGCAATTTTCTGTGCCTTCTCAGCGTCAATCGTCTCGGCAGCCTTTTCCACCAAACTGACGACGTCCCCCATCCCCAGAATACGACCGGCGATGCGTTCCGGGTGAAACTCCTCCAGCGCGTCCCACTTTTCGCCTGTGCCTAGCAGTTTGATGGGTTTACCAGTTACCGCGCGCATCGAGAGCGCCGCGCCACCGCGACCATCCCCATCGATCCGCGTCAGAACAATTCCGCTGATACCAACCCGATCGTCGAATGCTTTGGCAGTGTTAACCGCATCCTGACCGGTCAGACTATCAGCCACGAGTAATGTCTCGTGAGGGCCAGTCGCGCGTTTGACTTCTGCGACCTCGTTCATCAGACCTTCGTCTATGGTCACGCGACCGGCAGTATCCAGCATAACCACGTCGTAGTTGCCGAGACGGCCTGCGTCCATTGCTCGTCTGGCAATCTGAAGCGGCGTTTGGCCATCCACGACCGGCAATGTTGCGACATCGGTTTGCTCACCCAGCACACGAAGCTGCTCTTGAGCCGCTGGACGACGGGTATCGAGCGAAGCCATCAAGACTTTCTTACGTTCGCGATCCGCCAGTCTTTTGGCAATTTTCGCCGTGGTCGTTGTTTTACCGGACCCTTGCAAGCCGACCATGAGAATCGGCACTGGTGGGCTCGCCGAAAGATCGATAGGCGCGGCGTCCGATCCCAGAATGCGGACCAGTTCGTCGTGGACGATCTTGACCACCATCTGGCCAGGCGTGACCGATTTAACGACCTCCTGACCGATCGCCTTCACTCGAACGTCCTCGGTGAACGAGCGCACAACATCCAGTGACACATCCGCTTCGAGGAGCGCCCGTCGGACTTCACGCATGGCGCTCGCAACGTCGCTGTCGCTTAGCGCGCCACGTCGGGTCAGCGTGTCAAAAATGCTTGATAGGCGGTCAGCTAACGACTCAAACATCGGGCCTCAACTACGTCTGGTGCAGAAACTCACACCACATATGGCAACGAACCGGTACAAACGCAAAAGCACCCGCGGGCGAAACTCGCTGGCGGGTGTTCATCGGCGGCGCAAATCGTCAATTGTCTAGATGACTCATTCGCAACCGATACATCGTTCGCCCAACGCAGCAAGAAAGGCAGCAAGAGCCTGCGGCCGGGCCGGAACAGTAAGATTGAACTGTTGCCGAAGTTTTCTCCGAAGTCAAACAGTTCGTGGATGTCCGCCTCGGATACCGGCATCGGAGCCAGGACGAAGGGTCGCAAACGTATGGCACCTGTCATTTAACTCTGCTGTCGCTTGTCGCTTGTCAACTACAAGCCAGACCTATTGCGCAGGCGCCAGTCGCAGCAACTGACCATTGCTACTGTCAGTCAGGACATACAGAAAACCGTCCGGTCCCTGACGAACATCACGAATCCGCTCTCCGAGACTCTCCAGTAGTTTCTCTTCTGCGACCACTCGATCATCATCGAGAATAAGCCGGGAGAGGTGCCGATCGCGTAGTGCTCCAACGAACAGATTGCCGGACCACTCTGGAAACCGTTCATCGGCGTAGAACGCCATTCCAGACGGAGCAATTGACGGATCCCAGTAGTAAATTGGTTGCTCCATTCCGTCTTTGCGTGTGCCAATACCAATTTTGGCACCAGAATAATCGCGACCATACGTGATCACAGGCCAGCCATAGTTTCGCCCGGCCTGCGGGATGTTAATCTCGTCGCCGCCGCGCGCGCCATGTTCGATCGTCCATAAGGCACCAGTTTGTGGATGGATCGCCGCCGCCTGCGGATTACGATGACCAAACGACCAAATTTCTTCCTGAACTCCAGGTCTGCCGACGAATGGATTCTCGGATGGCACTTTCCCGTCCGGTCTGATCCGTACAATCTTGCCGATGTGACCATCGAGATCTTGCGCAAGAGACCGCTGACCGCGATCGCCGAGCGTCACGAACAAATTGCCATCGCCTCCAAACGCGAGACGGGAACCGAAGTGGCGACCACCACCAGATGCAGGTTCTTGCTCAAAAATAACACGAGTGTCAGTAAGTCGCTCACGATCCGGTTCGTCAACCAAAGTGGCGCGCACAACACTCGTCGCTCCCCCCTTGGCACCGCGCTCTTGCGCGAAAGAGATGAACACTTGACGTGACGTCTCAAAGTCAGGCGCCAATGCTATATCGAGCATTCCGCCCTGCCCGCGCGCCCACGCTTTCGGCGCACCGGAGATGGGCTCGGAGATTGTGCCATCGCGACTAATGATCCGGATGTTGCCCGGCCGTTCGGTCACTATGACCCTGCCATCAGGCAGGAACTGCATGCCCCATGGAGACCTCAAACCTTCGGCCACGACCAAAACATTCGCCCCAGTTTTGTTCGAGGGTTCCGGGGCGTTTGTTTGAGCTGCAACCGCAGCACCAGCGACGACAACATTGAAAATTAGAAAAGCTGCCCAGTTAAAACGCATGTTGCCGCCACTCCGCCGCAAAGCTACCAGGCGATATATGGGGTGCATTGCGCGTTACGCCAGCCGCATTTTTGCCGAGCCTATACGTCCCCTGTGACAGTTTTCGAACGATTACCGCACGCGACGGGGATTCATGTAGAGGTCGGTCTCCTGCTTCTCAAGCTTCGGGATCACTTCTCCATTGATCACGCGCTTCGACAAATTCTTGATATGGCTGCGACATTCGTCGTTGAAGACCAGCATGCCGCAAAACAACTTTAGGACGTTCAGCAATTGCTTGGATGCATACTCTTCTTTGATGCGACCGCGCCACTTGCCAGAGATCGAAAAAAACGCTCCATCTAGGCGACCGATCAGTTCATTATGACTATTGTATACTGAATAATCATCGCCGAACCGGAAGAAATCCTGACGGATCCGATAAAACTGAAGTTTACCATCTTGCAATAGAAAGAAGGAGAAATTCTCTGGCATCAGCGGCCACTTGTTTGCCGAGCGCTCGACGCTGACAACCTGATCTTCGTCCGCACTGTTCACGGAGTAAGTCATGACCGGTAGCAGCTGAGCACCCAATGTTTGCTGAACAGATCGCGCAAGCATGAGGTCCATCGTTGCCCGCCAATTGAGTTTGTCGGTAAACATCTTGAAGACAAGACGGCGGATGTTGTTCTCCTTGTTTTTCCAGAGTTCTTTGCGGTAACCGATGAGCCCTGTTCGTTTGCCGTCCTCCACAACTTCCGCAAAGATATCCATGTCTTGCGTGAATTGGCGCGACTTTGCGCGATTGCGGGAGCGTTTGAAGATTCCGAACTCGGTCGGGTTCAAATCCACCAGCCAAACATCGACAATGAAGTGCTTATAGCCAGATTTCGACGTTGACTGCTTGGTAATCCGACGTTTGCGCCTTTGCGATTGCGGCGGCGCTTCGACCTGATCGGCCGCAGGATTGGTCCGCCGCAAGGTGTCAGCACGACCTTTGGTCACGGACGCATCAGCGTCTTTGTCCGCGACTTTGGCAGTGATTTTGTCCGCTTCTCGGACGCGCTCTGCGGATGCTGTGTCTGCCATTCTCGCCTCCCGGTTGTCATGATGCAAAACCTGGAATCGGCACAACGCAGCGCAGCGGACCGTCAAAGGTGCCGGGCGCGAATCACTTCTGGAAATATTAACATTTTGTGGAAGACAACATCAGGGGCGGCGTTTGCCAATTTTCATATCGGATCATCGACAGAGAGCGAGCACAGAAATTGGCGGTTAAGCCCGGATACAGAAACAGTCTCGCGATCTCTTGCAAGTCAAGGCGGGAAAGGGTGCGAGGTCGCCACCGGCACAGAGTGCAGACGAAGCCCAAAAGAAGCTAATCCAGCTCCTTAGTCTTTAAGAACGCTATCGCTTCGTTGGCCTCTTCCTTGTACTTGAGCTCCCATGGCCCCTGACACATAAAAACCGGATCGCCATCTCTGTCAGACATAATCGATGCGGCATTGAGTTTGATGAAGCCGTCTAGGGCGGTTTGATCGTCGGATTTCAGCCAGCGTGCTGTTGCATAAGGTGTTGCTTCAAATGACAGATCCACCTTGTATTCGTTCTTGGCGCGGTCAGAGACGACATCAAGTTGTAGAGGCCCGATAGCGCCGACGACCCATTGTGTTCCAATATCCGGTTTGAAAATTTGGATTAAGCCTTCTTCACTGAGATCCTGCAGTGCCTGGCGCAACCGCTTTATCCGTGTTGTGTCGGCCAGATGAACACGCCTCAGAATCTCGGGTGCAAACACTGGAATCCCGGTAAACCGCAAGTCTTCCCCTTCTGTGAACGTGTCGCCGACGCGAATTGTGCCATGGTTTGGAATGCCGATGACGTCGCCCGCACCAGCTTCCTCAGCGATCTCTCGATCTTGTGCCAGAAACATAATCGGGCTGTGCACCATTACATCTTTACCGGTGCGCACCTGCCTCAGTTTCATACCGCGCTTGAAGTCGCCGGAACACAAGCGCAAGAAAGCAATACGATCGCGGTGGTTCTTGTCCATGTTGGCCTGAACCTTGAACACGAATCCGCTCACCGGTTTTTCCTGAGGCGAAACGGTGCGAACATTGGTCGGACTGGGTCGCGGTTCTGGTGCATGCTCAGCGATAACATCAAGTAGGCTCACGATACCGAAGTCGCGCAACGCGCTGCCAAAGACCACCGGAGTCAGATGGCCCTCTCGATAGGCATCTCGATCAAATTCTCCATAACCGCCGACCGCCAGCTCGATGCTTTCCCGAGCGCCCGCGAGAATGTCAGCATCGATTGCTTTGTCCAGCTGGTTATCGTGGAAATCTTCGCACTGAACGCGAGTATCGCATGCCCCAGATGCATTCTTGGTGCACGTCGAATAGACATTGGTTTCAAGATCGTAACACCCCGCGAAAAGCCCCCCCATACCGATCGGCCAAACGCGCGGAGAAATGTCTAGCTGAAGCTCATCGTGAATTTGGTCCAATAATGTGAAGGGGTCCTGGCCCTCGCGATCCACCTTGTTGATGAACGTGATGATTGGAATATCGCGAAGGCGGCAAACTTCGAAAAGCTTACGCGTCTGGCTCTCGATACCGCGCGCCGCATCAATAACCATGATTGCCGAATCCACCGCTGTAAGCGTGCGATACGTATCTTCCGAAAAATCTTCGTGGCCAGGTGTGTCCAGCAGGTTGTAGTGAAGACCCCGATGTTCGAATGTCATCACCGATGACGTGACCGAGATACCACGCTCCTGTTCAATCTTCATCCAGTCAGAACGCGCTCTGCGCGCTTCTCCACGCGCCTTGACTGTTCCGGCCAAGTGGATGGCGCCACCAGTATGCAAAAGCTTCTCGGTCAGTGTTGTTTTGCCAGCGTCCGGGTGAGAAATAATGGCGAACGTACGGCGGCGGTCATAGGGAACCGGCATATCTCATTCCGGGTGATTGGTGATCTGTGATCTGTGATCTGGTGATGTGATGATGTTGTCTGGAGAATTAGGGACCAGTGCGCCAGGTTACAAGTTATAAAGCAGACGACCTAACACGAACCGCGCGCGCGCAAAACCGCTCCTGCAGATTGACCATGAATAAATGGAGGGGAAGCTGGGACGGAAGAATAGGAAGATAGATAGGAAGATAGGAAGATAGGAAGATAGGAAGACAGGAAGAAAGGAAGGGTGGATGGGCGGAAACAAGAATAAATTGCGGGTCGGCAGGCGAGGCATGCGAACGACAACCTTTCACTCACCAACAGATCAAACGCGGAATGACCCTCTCGTACAATCCGCTTGTTGTCGGCTTGCTGCCCAGGTATCTCAAAATCCAGACTAGGCCCCGCGCAAATCGGTTTTTGCGGCAGGACGCGCGCCGAATATCGCACTTCCAACGCGCACATGGGTGGCGCCAAACTCGATCGCCGTCTCAAAGTCAGCCGACATGCCCATACTCAAACCTTTCAGACCTGTCGCCTCGGCAAGCTGACCCAGCAGGGCAAAATGAACTGCAGGCTCCTCATCAATGGGCGGGATACACATTAATCCAGTAAGATCGAGCTTCAGATCGTCGCGGCACATCGTGACAAATTCCTTCACGTCTGTCGGCGAAAGCCCGGCCTTTTGTGGTTCTTCGCCGGTATTGACCTGGACAAAAAGTTGTAAATGCCTCGCTGCCGAATGCATCTCGTTGGCAATAGCGCGCGCAATTTTCACCCGATCGATCGTGTGTATGACATCAAACAAGCGCACAGCATCACGCGTCTTGTTCGACTGTAGCGGACCAATCAAGTGAAGTTCGAGATCTGGAAATTCCTGGCGCAAGTCTGGCCATTTCGATTGAGCCTCCTGGACACGATTCTCGCCAAACGTCCGATGTCCCGCCGACAACACCGGACGAATGGCATCGACGCCGAATGTCTTGGATACTGCGATGAGACGGATGCTATCGGGCGCGCGACCAACGGCGCGGGCCGCCTCCGCTATTCGGGATACTACGACTTCAATGGACTCTTTGGCTCTCATGACACTTTCTGGCCTCTTCGGCGTCTCTGTCTACTGTCGCTTCGCTGGCCTTGTGGGCCCTCTCAAGTCTCGTCAGGCTTGCCAACAGCATTTTCCCCTTACTTCAGGCTTTGTGGTCGAGGCGTACCGAATCCGACGTCGTACTCAAGGCGCGACAAATCTAGCCGGTGGCGAACTTGACCGATGACAGTCAATGGGCACATTACGCTTCGGATTTCTCCGAGATTGACGCACACTGATCGGACGAGGGCACGGACAGCCCAACGGCCGCATCACTTGATAGATAGAATGAACTGGGCCCAACCAATGGCAACTGAACGATATAATGCGCCCGAGCGCGAAAAGCACTGGCAAAAGATCTGGGCAGATCGAAACATCTTTGCCGCAGACCAAGAGACTACCAAACCAAAGTGCTATGTCCTCGAAATGTTCCCCTACCCGTCAGGGCGCATCCACGTGGGCCACGTTCGCAACTATACCATGGGAGACGTCATAGCGCGCTACAGACGCGCCAACGGCTTCAACGTCCTTCATCCGATGGGTTGGGACGCGTTTGGAATGCCTGCCGAAAATGCAGCCATAGAGAACAAGACAAATCCAGGTACTTGGACCTACGCCAATATCGAAGCCATGAAAGCCCAGCTGAAATCCATGGGGTTGGCATTGGATTGGTCACGGGAATTCGCAACGTGCCACGTCGATTACTACGAACATCAACAGAAGTTATTTCTCGATTTCTTGGCCAAAGGCTTGGCTTATCGCAAATCGTCCAAAGTAAATTGGGATCCTGTCGATCAAACCGTGCTCGCCAATGAGCAAGTGGTTGACGGCTGCGGATGGCGATCGGGGGCTCCAGTCGAACAACGCGAACTCACACAGTGGTTCTTCAAAATTACCGAGTACGCAGACGACCTATTGGCGGCATTGGATACTTTGAAGAATTGGCCTGAGAAAGTACGCCTGATGCAGGCCAATTGGATTGGTCGGTCTGAGGGCTTGCTGATTCGTTGGGAGCTCAGCCACAACTCCCCGCCCGGCCATCGCGACCTGGAAGTCTTCACGACCCGACCGGACACGATTTTTGGTGCATCGTTTATGGCGATAGCGCCTGACCATCCCTTGGCCAAAGCAGCAGCCGCCGACCACGCGGAATTGGCCGCGTTCTGCGACAATTGCCGTAAAGCCGGAACCTCGCTGGCAGAGCTTGAAACGGCGGAAAAAATTGGTTTCGATACAGGCATTCGCGTCCGCCATCCCTTTAAGACCAATTGGGAATTGCCGGTCTACGTCGCGAACTTCGTACTCATGGACTATGGCACTGGAGCGATTTTTGGATGCCCGTCCGGTGATCAGCGCGATCTGGACTTCGCTCGGAAATACGGTTTGCCAGTCGTCCCAGTTGTCGCTCCGAATGATGCCGATCCCGATACATTTGCTATCTCTGACGAGGCATATGTCGACGATGGTGTGATGATCAATTCGGACTTCTTGGATGGATTATCGACGACTGCCGCGTTCGAAGCCGTGGCCGACCGGCTAACCGCAAAGAAGCTCGATGGCGCACCTGTCGGACAGCGACAGGTCAATTTTCGGCTACGCGATTGGGGCATTTCTCGACAGCGCTACTGGGGCTGTCCAATACCCGTAATACATTGCAACGATTGCGGCGTTGTCCCGGTACCCGATAGCCAATTGCCAGTGTTGCTTCCCGAAAGCGTTTCGTTTGATACGCCGGGCAATCCGCTCGACCGACACCCCTCGTGGGCCCACGTCGAGTGTCCCTCGTGCCGCAAACCAGCGCGGCGCGAGACCGACACAATGGACACGTTTGTCGATTCGTCGTGGTATTTCGTTCGTTTCACCGCCCCCCATGTGGGGACCCCGACGGATCTGGCTGCTGCCAAGTACTGGATGCCAGTCGACCAGTATATCGGGGGTATCGAGCACGCTATACTTCATTTGCTATACTCGCGCTTTTTTACCCGGGCCATGAGTGCGACGGGCCATCTTGCCGACCTCAAAGAACCCTTCGGTGCACTGTTTACGCAAGGCATGGTCATTCACGAAACATATAAGTCGCAAGATGGTCGGTGGTTGTTACCAAGCGAAGTCGAGGTCGAGGGAGAGGGCAAAGGTCGGCATGCCGTCGAACTCGACACGGGTGCACCGGTAGAAATCGGCCCGGTCGAAAAAATGTCGAAATCCAAGAAGAACCTCGTTGACCCCGAGGACATTATAGCCAGCTACGGAGCCGATTGTGCCCGATGGTTCATGCTGTCGGACAGTCCGCCAGAACGGGACGTGATTTGGACCGAGGCAGGCGTTGCCGGCGCCGGTCGCTTCATGCAGCGTATCTGGCGACTGCTCGATGTGGTCGAGCCGCGCCAAATCGAACTTCGCTCACAAATGCCGGAAGAGTTCGGCAAGGCAGCCGAAGATCTGCGACGAACAGCCCACAAAACGCTCCAGCAGGTAGGCCAAACAATTGAAAGCTTACGGTTCAATGTTGCGGTTGCGCACATTTACAGCCTCGTCAACACAATCGAGTCCTTATCCAAAAAATCAGACAGCGGTCTGGATTGGGCACTCAGAGAAGCCATCGAGTTGGTCATCCAGATGCTGGGACCGATGATGCCGCATCTTGCAGAAGAAGCATGGTCGCGTCTTGGGCACAGCAAGCTCCTGGCGGAATCTGATTGGCCCCACGCTGACTCCAGCTTGCTGATCGACGATAGCGTGACCATCGCCGTTCAGGTCAATGGCAAGAGACGGGCTGAATTGACTATTGGGCGGACAACTGACAAAGCCGAAGTGGAGGCAGCAGCCCTCAATTTGGACGCTGTTCAAAGATCATTAGGCGGCAAATCACCCAAAAAGGTGATCGTCGTGCCACAGCGGATTGTAAATATTGTCGTCTGACGCCGATTCTGACTATTCGCGGTCGCATCCTTGTCGATTTAGTACGATACTGGAGGATGATGGGGCTACAAACCGGACGGGTCGGGGGTGACTGTGGGTCTAGAACGTCAAAGGCGCTTCCTAAAGGTGGCGGGTGCACTC
Organism: Hyphomicrobiaceae bacterium; assembly: GCA_051009975.1. Taxonomy (GTDB): domain Bacteria; phylum Pseudomonadota; class Alphaproteobacteria; order Rhizobiales; family Hyphomicrobiaceae; genus Tectiglobus. Next base: position 5,558 of record JBPCWA010000420.1, on the reverse strand, counting down.
GCAATCTGCGGTCTCATAGCAGGCTGTGGTACGAATGGTTTCAGCCCCATGTATGCTTCATCGATCGGATCGATTAGCCTTTCCGAGAAGCTGAAACAGGTGGAAATCACAACGATCCCGGGACGTGTAGGACAGCGAATCCGGAATGAACTAATCTTTCAAAACACCGGCGGTGACTACGAATTAGCACCGCGGTACCAACTCGATATTACGCTGACTGAACGACTTACTTCCACTTTGGTCAACAAAGAGGGAGATTCGCGCAGTCAGATTTATACTCTCAACGCGAAATTCGTATTGCTGGACAGTATGACAAAGAAACCGATCATCAAGGGAACAAGTTTTGGTCGGGCCAGCTTTGAACGCTTCAGCTCGATTTTTTCCAATGTGCAGGCTCGACAAGATGCGGAAAACAGAGCAGCACGCTCCGTTTCTCAAGACATAAAGTCGCGACTTGAAGCCGTGCTTGCAAGCACGTAAGACACTCCCGACCGACCAAATAGAGCGGTGCGTAACAGACAGTTCAAGATTGTAACAGGACGGACGAGTGGTTTCCGTTAAAGCCGGTCAGGCAAGTGCATTTGCACGCAAGCCCCCCGATGGCTGCGTTGCCGCTTTAGTCTTTGGTAGCGATGCTGGATCGGTATCAGAGCGCTCAACGAGTATCGCACGAGCTTTCGCGGCCCGCCAATTGCCAGTCGGTGAAATCATCCGGATTGAAGACCAGGATCTGGAAGCGGATCCCGATCGCTTGCTTGTCGAACTCCAAACAATACCGATGTTTGGCGGTCAACAGGTGGTGCGAACGACCCTAGGACGTCGAGTCCCTGCCAGCCTACTGAAGTCTCTTCTCGATGATGGTCCTCCTGCAGCACATCTTGTGGTCCAAGCGGGTAATCTGAAAGCCTCAGATGCTGCGCGTAAGGCGTTTGAGTCCACGGCCTGGGCTGCGGCCGTACCCTGCTATCCAGACAGTGAGCGCGACATCAATGACCTCATCACTGAAGTAACACAGCTTTCCGGTCTCTCGATTGATCGACAGGCTCGGGAAGCCCTGGTGGAGCGCCTAGGCGGAGATCGTGCGGCATCGCGCGGCGAGATCGATAAACTCACACTCTACTGTGCCACTCGCGACTGCATCACTCTCGCGGATATCGAAGCCATAGTCGGGGATGCATCGGAAATCGCAATAGACGTGATTGTCCAAGCAGCTGCCAGTGGTCAAGCTGACACCGCTCTCAAGGAGTTCGACCGCGCGATGGCTGCGGGGGAAAACGCACAAGTGTTGATCGGTGCGCTACAACGCCATTTCAAACGACTGCATCACTTGCGCACTGCAATCGACGCCGGCAAGTCGTTCGAGGATGCCGCTCGCAATCTTCGGCCGCCCATCTTCTTTAAGCAGAAGTCCGCGATGGGGCAGCAATCTCGACTATGGACCGTTTCACGTCTGCAAACGGCACTCCAGCGTATCAGCGGCGCCGCCACTCGGGCACGCCGCTCGAGCAACATGGAAACCATTCTGGCTGAAAGGCTCCTCTTCGAGTTGGCCAGAAGTGCGGCCTCCACGCGATCAAATCAGTCTCGCTGGTGATCAACGCCACGCTCTCTATGAGACAGGATTATGGTTCGCCGGAGGTTTGCCGCAATTCATCTTGTCATCTTGACGTCCCAATCGTTGGGGGCAGGATGGTAGGCACGTTGGCAGGTGACAGATGCAGCCTGCACTTGTGCCTCAGAGCTGCCCTCTCGTCAAAAAGCACATCTCGCACTATAGAGCAGGTCTCGCGATAACGCGCGGCTTTCACATCAAAGACAAGGGTCAGGCTAGCATGGCAGATGAACGTTACGATGTTGTTGGAATCGGCAACGCGATCGTTGATATTATTGCGCGCTGCGACGATCCGTTCCTTGTTCAGCACGACGCCCCCAAAGGCCACATGCGACTGGTCGATAGGGACACCATTTCACGAATTTATGCTGACGCAGGCCCGGCCATCGAAATCTCAGGTGGGTCCGCCGCCAACACAATCGCCGGCGTAGCATCGTTCGGAGGCAACTGTGCATACGTCGGAAAGGTCGCCGACGATGATTTCGGCGATATCTTCACGCATGACATGCGAGCGATGGGTGTCACATTCGACACACCTCGTGCAACAACCGGCATTCCAACGGCCCGTTCGTTGATCCTAGTGACACCGGACGGCGAGCGAACCATGAACACCTTCCTTGGCGTGAGCCCTGGACTGGCGCCAACTGACCTTGATGAAGACATCATTGCCGCAGGCCGAATTACATATCTTGAAGGTTATCTTTTTGACGCCGAAGCAGCGAAAGCCGCGTTTCGCCAAGCCGCTCTGTTCGCCCACAAAGCTGGTCGGCGAGTGTCAATCACGCTGTCCGACGGTTTTTGCGTCGATCGCCACCGCACCGAGTTCCTGGATCTCATCGTTAAGGATATCGATATCCTCTTTGCCAATGAAAGCGAAATAACGTCACTCTACCAGGTCGAAGATTTCGACGACGCACTGTCGCGCACGCGAGCAGATACAGCTTTCGCTGTCCTAACCCGTAGCGAAAGCGGATCGGTGGTTGTCGCGGGAAATGAGACAATTTCTGTGCCAGCCTTTCCCATAGATCAAATTGTCGACAGCACCGGCGCCGGCGATCTTTACGCAGCAGGCTTTCTCTTTGGATTGTCTCGCTCGTTTGATTTGGAGCGTTGCGCCCGTTTAGGCAGCTTCGCAGCAGCGCAAATAATCTCTCAAATCGGCGCCCGCTCAGACCGCAACCTACGTGATGCCGCCATTGCAGAAGGATTACTCTAATCAAGAATACTATTGGTTAGGTCTACCTCAATATATTAAGCTGAAATTTATGCTTATAACTGCGTTACTTATTCAAAGAGATTACGCGATCACATTAATTTCCTCCATCAGTTTATTAAAATCCTTGGCAAAATGCATCCGTTAGCACAGTATCGGATAAATTGATTCTTATTCTGCGAGACGAAGATGTCTGGTGAAAAACGAAGACGTGGTCGCCCGAAGGGTACTGGTATTGACGATTGGGAGCGCCTACTCTCAATTGCGAACCTAATAGAACAGAATCCGAAGCTCAAAGTAACGACAGCAATTAAAGTATTAGGATTTACCGACCCTTCTGTAATTCGAAGACTCCGCGACAAATATAAGGCCCACAAAGTTCGCCTTTCGCAAGTTCGCGTTTTGCAAGCCAAACCGTCTCAGGTTCAACCTTCAAGCTCCTGCACCAACGTTTGGTCCAAGTCGGTAGAAGTAACTGAAGTTACCGAGGATGTCTCAGCACGATCCGGCAGCAAAACACACACAACCCATTCACACCGCAACGACATGTGCATCGACGGTTCCATCAACGGCGCGCAGACCCTCACCACCTCGACCAGGCCAGGTCAATTTGATGCAGACCAGACCATCGCACCAAACCGCCTTCTGGAGGGCGCTCGTGCGACCGCTACAATTTATACATTTCAAGCTCACGCACTCGATTATCTCGTCAACCAACCGGCAACAGCAATGTCAGTCGACCAACATGAAACGGTCTTGGAACTTTTGCTTGGTGCGTTCGCGCACGCGACCCAGGCCGTTTGCGATTGACGCCTGCCATAACAGTCTTTTGGTAGTTGATGCGAATGGATTCTGATTGGCCACCAGCACACCAGCGCCGACACGCGACTGTACGGAACAAAAGTGTCTTGCCAGACTCCCACACATTGACCAGGCCAATTGCGTATCATGGCTTATCAAATTTTTCGCAATGAAACGGTTTCTATATTGTGATCCGATGCCTTCTTTAATATGAGTTGAGCTCGCCGTCGGGTTGGCAATATGTTTTCCGTGAGATTTTTGAGATTAATCGTGCGCCAGATTTCTCTACCGCGAGCAATAGCTTCCGAACGACTAAGTCCAGCATAGCGATGAAAATATGCGTCAGGATCGCGGAAGGCTGTTTTGCGAAGTTTTAGGAAACGAGTCACATACCAGTCCTCGCAAACAGCGGTATCGGCATCAATGTAAATCGAGAAATCAAAAAAATCGGACACGTAGGGAATTGCATCTCCGTTTTTAGGTAAACGGGCAGGTTGCAGCACATTCAATCCTTCTACAATCAGAATATCCGGGCGTTCGATCCGCAACACTTCGTCCGGGACAATGTCGTAGTGAAAATGCGAATAAACCGGAGCTTCTGAAATTGCCTGTCCAGATTTAACCTCTGCTAAGAATCGAAGCAGACGTCCAGTGTTGAAGCTTTCCGGGAAGCCTTTGCGATGCATAATCCCGCGACGCTCAAGTTCTGCATTTGGCAGCAGAAAGCCGTCTGTTGTGACCAAGTCTACCCTCGGATGATCCGGCCAACGGGCTAGCAGCGCACGCAGCACTCGGGCAGTTGTGCTTTTCCCGACGGCAACAGATCCAGCAATTCCGATGACGAAAGGAATTCTTCCGTCTCGTTTTCCAAGAAACTTCTGTGAGACCGCGTGCAGTTCCTGCGCAGCTTGGACGTAGAGATTCAATAAGCGTGACAGGGGCAAATAGATTTGTTCGATCTCATCCATAGATAGAACATCGATAAGACCACTGAGGTGCTCCAGATCGCGTGGAGCGATGGTCATGGGGGTGTCCGCGCGCAACTCAGACCACTCGAGGCGTGAAAAGACACGGTAAGGTGAGAATCCCAAAGACGGGCGGTGGTGCATAGCCATGACCTACTCGTGTTGGCAGCACACGCAGCCTAGGTGCGAGACTCTTTCTCTGTCAGTCCCGAGGTGCCCATGCGCTGCTGCAAAATAGCCAGCACGTCAGAGATTTCAACATTGCGCGACTCAAGCAAGACCAGGAGATGATAAAGCAAGTCGGCAGCTTCGGTTTGCAGCTGTCCGGCATCTTCGCAAATCCCGGCGATAATCGTTTCGGTCGCTTCCTCGCCCAATTTTCTGGCACATCGTGACGGTCCGGCGTCAAGCAGTTGGCGCGTATAGGACGTCTCATGCGGCGCGAGACGACGCGCACGTATTGTTTCAGCCAGATCCTGAATTATTTGGTCGGTCATATTGCTATCGCGGTGCGCACTATTCAACGTTGCTCTGGGTTATGGCAAACCATCAACCACACGCCAAGCGGCAAACCAGCACGTCGTACCGTGCGCAAACACATCATTGTCGCTAACAGAAGCCGAAGTACAGCAAGACTTCAAGACTTCGCGAGAACGCAAGGAAATTGTCACGATTTGGATCGCGCCAAGAGTTCCCGAATGAATTCCAGCTGCTCAAGGGTAGCGTACTTGATGGCCAGGGTTCCGCTTTCGCCCGATCCTTTTTTCACTTCAACTCGCAGTCCGAGCACCTGGGTCAACTCTTGCTCGAACGCGCGGGTATCCGGGTCTTTTTCACGGACCCGACGCATGAGAGGTTGCTCATCTCCGAGATCAAGTGCTTGGACCAACGCTTCGACATCACGAACCGTCAAATCCTTGTCGATGATCTTTTGCGCAAGTTCTTCCGCATCTTCTCGGCCGATCAA
>JBPCWA010000419.1:0-2937 GCA_051009975.1 Hyphomicrobiaceae bacterium | reverse complement strand
CATGACCCAGATTGGCTCGCAGCTTTTGCGGAAACCGTCTGCGCCATACCCGAAGTCCTGGGAGTTTACCGAACGTCGGGCGAACTTGATTATTTGATCCGTGCGCGCGTTCCGGACGTTGCGGCTTACGACGAGCTCTATCAAAGGCTCATTCGCAAAATCCGTCTGGCAGATGTATCCGCGAGCTTCGTCATGCAAGAGTTGAAAGAAACAACCGCGCTACCATTGACCTACGCATGATGACCCGATGGATCCCGAGCGATATTGGCGACTTAGAGAGATATTGGTTAACCAGAACACGCCGCTGTGTGGCGAAATTGGAGGGCAGGAGATGCGCACGCTGCGTATCACTCATTCAAAGGCGCATTGGCTCATCTACTCATTTGTAGTTTCAACAATTGCATCATCTTCCGGGCCCAAAGTCGAGATCGCGTGATACAGGGCTTTGACATTGTTAAGTCTCGATTAGAGTGAATGCCGAGACAAGATTGACCGCGCTAACTTTGAGGGAGGCGCACTTGGCGGACCCGTCATCAGACCCAGTCATAGTAATTTCACCCGGCCAGACCTACGTCGGCAAGCAAGGTTTCACATACCGTGCCGGCGCATCCGCCGAGACAGCTGGCGCCAAAAAGATCTGCATGAATGTTTTGCCGATGCCAGACGGCGCGAGAGCGCGAGTGCACTACCACGATGGCATTGAGACAATTGCGTACTTGCTCGAGGGAAATTGCCTCGTTCGCTACGGTCAGAATCTGGAACACCTGGTACCGGTGTCGAAAGGCGAGCAGGTGTATGTTCCCGCGAGCGTGCCCCATGCACCACACAATCAAAGTGGCGCACCTTGTAGCTGGATTGTGGTGCATTCGTCTGGCAGCGATCAGGAAGGCATCGTATTGATGCCGGAGCTCGATGATATACTCCGAGATGGTTTCTCGAAATCATCCTAGCGAGCCTACCTGAATGTGATCTTGCGATGTACTCTGGAACTTGCGTTCCCCGACAACTGGCGAACGGAAACGACCGCCTATTCCAACTCTACTTGGTGAAAGTGATCGCTGATGTGGATGTCCGTTGTTTCGAGGCGGTCGGGTCCAATATTCACGAACTTGTGGGGGACGTTCGCCGGACCAAACACGATTTGGCCAGCCACGACCTCCATCGACTGATCCCCAATGGTAAATCGTGCCCGACCGCTTCTTACGATAAAGACCTCGTCGTAGGTATGAACATGCAGTGGCGGCCCGCTGCCAACCTCGTCGCTTGAGAAAAACAGAACAGTAACACCCGCTCCGATATCCCTACCTTCGAACCGTCCACGCCAGAGCTCATCGTCCACAGCCCAGTCAGATCGCTTCAATACGAGAGGCTCTTTGCTCATTGGATCGATCCTTGCCGGCATGACGCGTTCTTGGCATCACCCCTTGTCACCTATTCTATTTCGCAGATGGGCAGGTCAGAGGTCGAAGATAACCGCACCCCAACAGTTCGCCTATGAGCGCATCGTATCGCAATACGGATCGCAACGCGGAACATCAAAAGCGAAGCTTCATCGCCTTAGATAAATCGCCTTAGATAAGTTGAATATTGGAGCGGGCGAGGAGAATCGAACTCCCGACATACAGCTTGGGAAGCTGTCGTTCTACCACTGAACTACACCCGCAGTAACGATGACATTGATATGTTAGTGCTAATGTCCAATTTGGCAAGTCGATTGCACCGCTCGGGTCCGCGTTGCAGTCGGTCGACTTGAGATCAAGTTGGCACATCATGTCCGCCTCAAACCAAACTCTCCAGCTTCTAAAGCGGCGACCGGGATGCATTGACCGAATGCATTTGCAAAGATTGATAACGCTGCCCTGCCCAATGTCTGATTTGCCGACCATACCGCATCTTCGACAATTGCAGCGCGGTAGCCAAGCATAACAGCGGATTGCGCCGTCGCTGCAACACAGACATGTGTCTCGACACCGCACACAAACAGGCAACGAACACCTAGTGCTCTGAAAAACGCGTTCAGCTCTGGGTTTGTGAAGGCGTCGTACGTGTGCTTTTCGAAAGTGCGTTCCAGCAGACCACCACCCGCGTCAGCCAGAACTTGGACGTCATCGATCAATCTTGCACCCCAGGTATCGCACCGACAGGGATAATGTCGCCGTTCCAGATCGTTACTGAGCAGCGGCGGCATACGTGGAAAATTTCGATCATAGCTGGCTCGGATGAACGCAATGGGCCATTTGGCGGTTCGGGCCAGCGCCACACTACGGGAGACGGCCGCGACAGTCTCAATCAACTCGGCGGCGCGGTAGCCCCGCAAGTCAGAGGGATCATTTGCGCCCAACAGAATCCTTTTTTCCTCTGAGGTCAGATCATCCCAGTCGGGCCGCGCTTCCAGCAGCTTGCGCCTCGCATAGTATCCAGACTGATGTAAGAAATCGTTTTGCATGTCGATGATCAAGAGAGCACCGCCTGCAAGACTCAACGCATTCTCATCAGCAAGCATCACAAAGCTTTCCTCGCGAAAGCAGCCTTTTCAGTCGCACCGCCTTATCAGGCCAAATGAGAGCCGCAGATTGCGCCAACTGAGCCCCCATCTCAACAACACCTTTGTTCGACCAGACCAGAGTGGTCGTCTCGGGTAACAAATTAACGTCCCAGTCTTGAACTCACTGTTTCGCTGCCTCCAATTGGAACTAATCATCTGGGTCTATTCATCCTGCCGTTCGCGCGGCGCAGTTCACTCGGCAAAGTTAACTCGGTGGAATTCACTTGGCGTTATTCATTTTTTGCTATGCATTCGGTGCCGTGCGTTTGGACCTGTCGTTGCTGGCCCACTGCCCCTGTACCCTTATCCAAGCGGGTCCGGCGTTCGACAAGCGGACCTAAGCGCCACGTAAACTGTAAGTTTCGGCGGTATGACTCGGCGAGGCACTGCAG
>JBPCWA010000418.1:0-3760 GCA_051009975.1 Hyphomicrobiaceae bacterium | reverse complement strand
GCCCGGACGCCCCCGCTGCAGCGAGACCCTCACACATGCCATAGAGCGAGGCGATTGGTATGCCGTCGAGAAAGGCGGTTACGGCGCGCATGAAATCGAGGTTGTCAAAAACCGCCTTTGCCGTTGCATCGTCCGGAACGCCGTACTTAAAGCGAAGTGTACCAAGGCGGGTTTTGGCGACGTCGGGCGTAATAATCTCAGGCGGAACCTTTGCCTTGTATTTGGGCTCCGCAATTACAGGCGGCACGAACAAGCCTGCCAAAAGCAAAAACCTCAGAAATAGCTTCATCAACATTGCATAATACTTTCCATGTACGGACGCAGCGTCCTACCTATGAAATCCTCTGATGACGATCAGCTATCCCGGTGGATCGCGTCCGGGCGTTCGGATTGCTTGTGACCACTTACGAGGCGGAGTGGTCAGCACTGGAGACTGACTTCGTTGATGTCAAAGCCCAATCCTTCCTCCTCTGGAATAACTATAGCAGCGCCGTTGCCATCGGGTATGCCATTTGCGACAAACGCTCTCGCTGTTTCAGCGGCATGGAGCGTAGTGGATGTACTTGACGTTCAGGCAGATTGAAGATCTGTCCAGGGTAATCGCTGGTTCGGAGTTTTCGGTTCGCCAGTTATCGATAGAACGCGTCTGCGGATGGGCGATCCATCAAGAGCGCTCCGGCATTAATTGTTCGGCGGGATCCACAAAGGGGCACGTAGAACTCACCGGGCCAGTCTCGGATCAAAACATTCTAATTGGCGTTGCAAGTTCAGCTGGGCGTCCTGCCCGCCATTTCGGCAAATCGTCAACCTCCGATAGTTTGTTGGTTTACCCATCTGGCGAAGACCAAAATTCCTACTATGGCGGCGGAGTGGACTATGCGGGGATTTCTTTGCCGGCTGAGAAATTACTGGAAGTGGCCCATAGAGAGAAGATTGATATCCCGGCCAAAACGCTCGCATCCCCGATTTCTCAATCCGCTACCGCAACTGTGAAAACCAGCGCAGGAAACTTTATTCAAGCACTAAAACTGGCGGAAGTAGTCAGCTCTGACGAACACCTGGAAGATGCAATTGACAGGCTGATTTGCGAAATTGTTCATGCCATTTCAAACAAGCAGGGATATGCCAGCTCGACTAATCAATATGATCTTCTCGTTCGAAGAGCATTGGAGTTGATTGACGACGGTCCGAATACCGAAATCAATGTAAGCTACCTTTGCAATCAACTTAGCTGTTCACGGCGTAGGTTCGAAAGGGCGTTCCGGAATGAATTGGATGTTTCGCCCGCGCAATTCTTGCAATCAAAACGATTGATGAAAACACGGAGAGATATCCAAATCCGGGTTCGCAACGGCCAAGCCACAATCGCGGAAACAGCACTAGCAAATGGGTTTTATGAACTGGGAAAGTTTGCCGCGTACTACAAACGCATGTTTGGCGAATTGCCGTCAGATACTGCCCGTACTTGATTGTCGCAGTGAGTACAGGCTGAACCGTCGAATTGGGTCACTTTGGTGAGTGGTGACCAGCGCTCGGCCACGGCAGAACATGCCCCAGATAGCGGACGCCTTGTATTCTCTGTGAGCTCAAATAACCGGGCCAGCTCAGCTCTGGGGCGTATACCAGATCGGCGAGGTGTAGGCGCGCTCCTGATGTATCATCTTGGCCTCTTCTGGCATATTTACATTGAATATCTTAGCATCATAGGCGAGCCAAGAGGGTGTGGGGATCTCTATGACTCGGATGTAGTAGAAGGTAGGAAGTGACGGATCGAAGTCCGGGTCCGTCCAATGCGCAAACATCAGCGTGTCGCCGATTGTGTTTGCGAAGCTCGGGCCAGAGAGATCAACCGTATTGCCGACGGGGGGAGCTTTTCCGTCGGGACCCACTCGACGTCCGTCCGAAAGAGCCACGTCATAGACTTTCTCCCAGGTGTTGCCCTGGGTATCGAGCCAACCTTTGACAATTTGTATCCGGTCCAGATTAGCGCCGTCGACGTCACGCAACGCACGGATTACAAAACTTGGCGTTTTTCCTGCGGGCGCCTGAGACAGATCACCGCCCATTGGGACACCGTTCGCATAGCCGTACTCGGCGAAGTTAGATCGGTGAACGTCCTTTGCACCGAAATTCCAACCGCCAAAAACTCGGACGAGAATGCGCGGGCCTGTGGTCGCGTACGTTTCGCGCCGGGCCATCGCGTCAAAAATTGCCTCGCGTGTGTTCTCGGTGGCCCATACGGCGGCGAGCCCCGATGCAAGTGTCTCATAGCCGTAGGTCGTTAGGCTGTCGTCGGTTTGAGATTTAATGAGAACGTGCTTCCAGCGATCCGGTTTCGGTTCCAGAATGGAAGCTTTGCCGAAGTAGTTGCTCTCTCCCGCTGTTGCTAACGACGTATGAGAGTCAGTTGATCCGATGAAGCCTTGTTTGAAGGGGTTGGCACCAACCATTCCTTTGATCTGCATGCCGCGGAGCAGAGCTGAGCGAGCGTAGCTGCCAACGAGGTCTGCTGCGGTTGGCGATGCTTCTCCGGTCAAATTCGCTTTATCCCAGGTACCATAGTCCGCGAATTCATCCTCTGGTGACAACTTGGGGTGGGTCTCGCTATCACCCTTCATCTGGGTCATCTCATGAAGCGGCTCGAAGCGCGCGCGGTTCTCGGCGTACGATTTGGTGATCGGCTTGCCGTCAAAGGTTTCCGTCGCGTACATCTGCCCATTGGAGACGTTTGCATTATGAGGGATTGCCATGACGCGGCCACCGATCTCACTCTCGTAGTTGGCGAGATACTTCCACAGATCTTCAGGATCAGCGCTGTCAAAACTCGAAAACGGCACGACACGTCCCGCCTTGCTGGCGTCGTCGCGGAAAATCACCACTCGGTGCAGGTTGTTTCCTTTTGGTGTCGACGTCCACTCATAGCCGATGAATGCTGTGAAATTGCCGGGGTCGTTGAACTCGTCGGCAGTTTGGACCATCAGATCCCACGTCGAGCGTGCGACTTCAGAGAACTCTATCCGACCTTTGTTGGCGCTGAGATCCTGAGCAAATTCAAGAAAAACCTTATATTGCCCCTCGGGTCCTTGGTTATACCAATTGTACCACCGCTTGCCGACCTCATCTCCCATGATTGCGGGGTTGCCACCACGGATCTCAGGGATAAGGCCTTGATATTCGGAGTGATCTGAAACAACGAGGAAGTCGAGAGGCCGGACGAGCTTGGCCTGCATCCCGTTGTTAGCCGTGACCTGCTCGCCTCGGGCAAACCGGTAGGCGTCGTCCGGTCCGAGATTGAAATTCCCGATCATCCCGGCATCAGGCGAGTAAGTAGTATGTAGGTGTGTATCACCCCAGAACACTCGTTGCGGAAAGCTCCGATTTACGAAAGGGGAGTACTCAACGTGAGGCTTCTCGGGCTTGACCAGGGTGAATTCAGCGCTCTGGGCGGGCGCCTGAAATGCAAGGGGCGTTGCGAGTGCGAGCACGAAGATCATTCGAAACATAACCAAACTCCACAGACTTCGACAAAATGACGGGAGTAATGCGCAGCAAGCTTACCGCGTCGTTGATGAACTTAAAAGGTTTACTGCCGAAAACTCTGTGCGACTCAGTTTGCTTAATCGAGGCAGCTTCGGGTCACTATGGTGAGTGGCGAACATAGCGCACGAGGGCAGAACTTGTCCCAGATAGCGGACACCGGCCGTTCAGGTTGTATTAGATCGTCGAAAATGGTTGTGATAGGTCGCATGGTCTATTGTTA
>JBPCWA010000417.1:0-2557 GCA_051009975.1 Hyphomicrobiaceae bacterium | reverse complement strand
GTCCTCCAGATACTCGCGAAGCCGAACGTGTCATCTGTTTTCAGTTGTTCACTCTGGATGCATATTGTTTCGTCCAGCATCGCGTTGAGCTTTTGCATATCAATGGCCCGGTCGGCCTGCTCGTTTGCAGGCTGAACATTTTGCGCGACAGCAAGAGAACGTAGATGTCAGCGCCCAAGGCGAGCACCAGGTCTGTGGTAGCAACCACTGACCCCATAAAGTTTTTCAATAGATCAATGCCCTTGTGAGCCTTGTAGTATGTCTGAGTCACGGAACACCGTGGCAGTTGCGACCAATCTTGCGAATCTTTGGAAGTCATTGGTCGAGAAAGTTTTCGCCGGGAATTCTCACGTTCCCGGTGTGGATAGTCTTCTTGCAGCGAGGCCACGACTTCCCCTACCAACGTGTATGAGACTTCGCTACCGGCGACCAGGATCCCAGTTGTGGCGACGGTCTTGGTTGGGTCTTCGGGAACGCTGGACCTTCGTGGTACAGGCCCTGAGGTAATGTCGTCGGCACAAAATGCGAGTCGCCCGCCGAGATGGCTTTTGCGTCGTCGATCGCAAGAAGCTCAAGTTCTGGGCGGCGGTTGACGAGCGTAGGAACGCCTCGTCCGGTTCTCGTTCCCAAGGTGTCGGCTATGACCTCACCAAAAATATGGTGTTGCCCGTTCTTTTATCCAGAGGCGATCTGAACTTCGTTCGATTCCTCCTGTGCTCGCGCGACAAACCACAAGATAGTGCCCAACACCATGCATAGGGTCACCAGGGCCCCGAGCCATTTGCGGTAGATGATTCTTCGGATAGCTGCGGTCAGCTGGCTGACGATCGGAATGGGTTACCATTCCATTGCGCTCGGCCCTGCCTGGCTAGGGTACGAAGGCTTTGTCTACGATTGCAGCACCGACTGAGTCTCCAAACGTATTTACTGCGGTGCGAAATCGGTCAAGGAGCCAGTCGATCGGCAGTATCAGTCCGATCAACTCCAGGGGCAACCCGACTGCATTCAGCACGATCAACATCGTCACCAATCCGGCTTCCGGTATGCCTGCGGCACCAATTGCCGCCAGCGTTGCAGTGACCGCAATCACAATCTGTTTGTCAAATGAGAGCACAAAGGTCGGGTCAACGAGTACGTAAGCCTGAGCGATGAAGATAGCCGCCGCCGCCTCGTAAAGCGCCGTGCCATCCATGTTGATCGTGGCGCCCAGCGGAAGCACGAACTCCGTCGAGCGAGCAGATATGCCAGCTTTGGTTTCAGCGCATTCCATCGTTACTGGCAACGTGGCAGTGGAACTGGCTGTTGAAAACGCGGTCAAGATCGCTTGCGACATTTGTGTGAAAAATTGCAGCGGATTGCGCCGCGTAAAGATCCACAACAACAATGGCAGTGTCACCGCTGCATGGATGGCCAGCCCTGATAGAACGCTTGTCATATACCAGGCCTGCGTCTTCAGTAGCGTCAAGAACTGACCGTCCATTTGGGCTTTTCCAAACCGAGCCGCTACAAGACAGAAGATTCCCAACGGCGCGAGCTTCATCAGTAACAGAATAAAACTCATCAAAGCATCATTGATGCTGACAACCAGACTTGTAATGGTTTCGGCGCGACTACCCAAAGTTGTCAGCATTGCGCCGAAAGCGATACTGAACACGATTAAGGGCAAAAGATTGATCTCAACCATCGAGCCGAGCAAGTTGTTGGTAAACAGCATCAACACTAAATTTCGGAAGATCTCTCCGATCGATGGTGCTCCGGTCACCATGTAGGCCTCGATAACACTTTGAGTGCCACCTGCCTGCGGATCGAACGCAACTCGGACGTAGCGAGCCTCCAAGGGAACTGCGATTACCGGTTTGGTCGTATAGATGCCAGGCTTGACGCCAGCAACGAATTCGCCGTTGGGAACCTCAGAAAAATCGTTTCCTTCAACGCTCCATAAGACACGTGCTCGAGCTGGGGACTGGGCCTCTCCAACCTGATCAATGGCAATACGAACACTCCAGATACCCTCTTCCGGTACCGTCGTGTTCTTACTTTCGCCCGCAACGGCCGCCCGATCGCCAGTCACATTGTGCCACTGAATCTTACGACCCTGTTCCTGACCCGCGACTTGGGAGATCGTCTGCTCACCCTCCTTACGCGCATCTTCGACCAAAGCGGGATTGATGCCCCGACCTGGGTTGACGATATTGACAACGATCAACCCGGTCACAACTGCCAGAACTGTCGTACACAAGTAGTAGGATACGGCGTAGCCGCCCGGTCGCCCAAGCTTTCGCACATCGCCTAAGCCCAAAATGCCACTCATTACGCTGGCCATCACCAGAGGTACAACGACCATCTGGAGCATTCTTAAAAACACCTCACCGCCGACATCAAACACTGCAAGCAAGGGGCGAAAGCTTTCGCCAAGCATGGCCGGACCAACAATTGCAACAACGACTGCAATGACGATGGCACTGACGATATACAGGGTGGAATGTCCCTGGCCCTTCGACTTGCTGCTATCGCCTGTCATCGTCGTATCACGCTCCCTTAGAAATCATCAGTTGGT
>JBPCWA010000416.1:0-5555 GCA_051009975.1 Hyphomicrobiaceae bacterium | reverse complement strand
GATCAACGCTATCACGCTTGCATGCGTCGTCTTCCGGGCAGCCGCAACCAGGGGCCGCTCGCGATCTGCCTCTATCTACCCGGCATGAGTTAGATCCGCGTTTGCGCGTTGCGCCAGGGACCGCGCGCGTAGAACTTATCCTCACGGCAAACAACATGGACGCCATTGTCTGAGTTGCTTCGGCCGACTTCGTATCTCATGACTGGCTCCTGATTGAGCTCATGTCCCTGGTGTGAGGTGACGAGATTGGCATCAACAAAGAATGCGCGCATCTTGTGGTTGGGTGTGCACGAGCTACTAGATGGGTGTCGATAACGGGCAGCGCGCCGAAGGAGACGCGAGCGTTCCACATGTTGCTACCAAGCGTTGCGTGCAAAACACCAGTTGCCAGAATCTCAGTGCAGGGGCAATTGGTCGGGCACGTGCGCTCGGAGCAGACCGTCGTCTAGGTCAGGTGGGAATGGGAAGGCACGACCTGTGGACGTAACCTTCGCACTTGGCTCAAGACGTTGGATGAATTTCAAACCACTCTCGATCGTATCGCAGATCCCATTGAGGTCAAAGACAGGCGCGCCGTCGCCTACCTGCGATACAGCTGCAATGAATCAGGAATGGATGGGGTTTGATCGAAATAGATTGCATTCCAACGTTACGATACAGAGGGCCACGGAGAGAGCCCTGCTCTCTACGAGCTCTTTTTGATCCCGCCGCTCGTGGAATTAATCGCGGAAATGTTGGATGTCCTGTAGGTCGACAAAGTCCATGTCGCCGCCCGATCGATGGGAGGTCTGATCGGGTCATGTAGCAAAACCCCTGCAGAGATGGCGGACGAACAGTGCTGCTGTAGTCATTCTAGGGGGTTCATGCAGTTCTTGCGGAAAGCCGGTCGCTCAGTGAGGCGCTTATACCACGCTTCCAAGTTGGGCATCGACGGGCGGTCCTGGACGAGTTCGAACCAGCGGAACGCTTGCGGTCCGAGGGGGATATCTCCCATGGTCAGACCGTCGCCAGCGATGTAATTGCGGTCTTCGAGATGCCTATCCAGCATCGCCCACAATGTGTGGCCTTGCTTGATTGCGGCGTTGATCGCGTCCATGTCACGGTTTTCCGGCTTTGTGCGAATCAGCCCCCAAAAAATCGGCCCCATCATTGGTAGGATCGCGTTTAGTTTCCAATCCATCCAGGTGTCAGCGGTAGCTCGTGCCTGAGGATCGGTGGGGTAAAGGAAACCCTTGCTGTGCTTCTCGCAAAGATAACGCGTAATTGCATTCGACTCCCACATAATGAAGCCTTCATCGATGATCGTCGGCACCAAGCCCATAGGGTTCATGGCAAGATAGTCCGGCTGGTCGTTGCCACCAAACTTCCCGCCGACGTCGACCTGCTCGAGTTCAAGGCCCAACTCATCCGCGGCCCAGAGCGCTTTCATCACATTACCCGAAGTACGTCGTCCCAGAATCTTCAGCATGCCTTTGCTCACTCAATTTTGTGCGATTACAATGTGATTTCTGATAAACCTAAAGTTCAAGTCCTAGATGGCCAAAGGAGAGTCGACCACGGCAAACCTCCGTTTGAAGGACGGTCTCGACAGTGTCGATTAACATGGTTTGAAAGATCGGGCAAAGAGCGGGCGCCACAGCGTGTGAATACCATCCGACTGTTTCAAGATTTGCATCTTGCGTAACATGTCCGATCTGAAGATCTCGAGCGCCGTTGCATCGAGATTCTCGAACCGGCTTCGCAGTCCATGCCCCCACAAAGACGCCCACCATTCTTCATCGCTGGCGTAGATAAAATCATGCTCTTCCTTCTGGGAGAAGATATCCGCGAAGCCAGCCTGCCGCAAAGCGGTTTTGATTTGATCATGCGTGCCCAAGTCGGGACTGCCCAAAGTGGGGCTATCATTTGCTATATTTGATGACCCCTTTGGAGGAGGCAAAGAGATGCTTATCTCTCGCCGAACCCATTCCAAGAATGGGCTATCCTTCGCCCATGTTGTAAGAGCCAAGCAACCTCCTGGTTTGAGCACGCGGTAGAATTCTTGGAGAGCGACGTTCGGATGAGGGAAAAGCCACAGGGCAAAACCGCAAAAAACGAAATCAAATGAAGCGACTGGAAAATCCAACTGTTCTGCGCTCATATTGATAAGTTCGATATTTGTCCGACCGGAGCATGCTATATCTGCGGACGTTTCGAGAACCATGTTTTCCGCTTTATCAATTCCAACCACGCTTCCGTGGGATTCAACACGGTCCGCTGCAGGAAATAAGACGGCTCCTCTTCCGGTAGCGACATCCAAAACCCGCGCGCCTGGTGTTACACCTGATAGATCTACAAGGCGGCGACCGAGTTCGGCGAAAATTGGCGGCCCATGTGAATCGTAATCGGGCGCAGCCCGGCTAAAGACGCCGGCAATACCGTCCTGTATACCTCGTTGGCTAATTCTCATATCCGCCCGTCAAACCAGAGCAAAACCATAAATTCACAGTCGCATGAGCTCGTTGGTTCCAGCATAAGGTCTTAAGAAAACCATCTGCCGCGTGCTCAGTTGCATCAAGTAAGCGCGACATCGGCGGCGCAAGGGGCTTGCTGGGTGTGCACAAGCTCGAGCGCGCCATTCGCCGGGTCAACTCGGAAGCACTCGACGCAGTCTGCGTCCTGGCTCGCCACAAGCAAATACTTCCCGTCTGGGTCGAGCGTGAGGTTTCTCGCATTTGAATTTTCCGTGAGTGCGTGTCGGCTTGAAAAAGTCAACTTGCCGTCGTCAGGCCCAACAGTGAACACAGCAATGCTTTGGTGCACGCGACAGACGTAGTAATAGTAAGACCCATCGATCGATAGACAACCCTCCGCCCCCCAGAGGTCTGCCATACCGAGATTTTTAGGATGGCCGCGTCCGTCGAAGCCATCCGGATAGCAATGTTCGGTCTGCAGAGGCGCCAACCCCTTTTCGTCGTCTACGGCGCACACGACGACAGTCCCATCAAGCTCGCAATTCACATACGCTACCTTGAGTGACGGGTGGAAATTGATGCCTCGCGGACCACTCCCCGGCGCAAGCTCTACTTCACCTTGCGACGACAATTCGCCGGTTGCTGTATCTAGGATGTACTGATGTACCTTGTCCGTACCCAAGTCCATCGCGTAGACGAAATTTGTTCGGGGATCGCCGTGCACTCCGTGAGGATGAGGCGCCGACTGCCGTGAGGTATGCGGTCCCGCGCCAATGTGGTCTGGCCGGGCCGTAACCTTGCCGAGCGCTCCGCTTTCGGGGTCAAACGGTAACACCGAGATGCCACCCTCCCAGTATCGTGTCACAAGCAGAAACCGTCCCGTACGGTCAAACGTAGCGCACGTGTTACCTCTGCCGCCGGTCGACTGGGTCGAGACCTTCTCGAGCGCTCCATCGGGCTGGATCCGATACGACGTGACGAACCCAACACCTGCAGGCGTCCCCGTATGATGGGAAAGCTCGTGCACAGCAACAAGAAAGTGCCCGTTGGGATGGATTTCCAGCCATGTCGGCGAGTCCTGCCTCATAACCTTACCAGTTGGGGCGAGTGAGCCGGTTGCGCTGTTGAACGAAAAGGAGAGAATTCCTTCTCCAGGTTGCTTCGAACCGACCCATCCAAGCTGTCCCGGTGTGTATCCGGTATAGCACCCTACGAAAGCGTACTGCTGTGACATCTGATATCTCCCCTGTTTCATTTGATATGCACTGGAGGCAAGCGTCCGCCTCCCAGTGAGAAGCAATCATGTTCTGTTCAAGATAATGCCGGGCATGGTTGTCAGAACAATAGGCATTGTTGCCAGCAGTTATTTCGTTGGCAATTTCCCATTGTGATTGGAGATCACCTGCAACATCGCTGAGCCATCTTGATTCGCTATACTTTCGATTGCGAGTGTGCCGGGAGATGCCGTTGATAATGCGCCGTCTTCAGCGAGCCAAACACGTTTAGAGGCAGCATCGTCGGCGGCCACCGAAAAAATGACATCAGCGCCTTCCGCAGCGTCAGCCGGCGTGGTGGAGACAGTGCAGCCTTTCGCGGCAAGCGGTTCGACCTTATTGGCGGAACGGTTCCACACTCTGACTTCATTGCTTGCAGCCAGAAGATAACCAGCCATCCCACTTCCTATCTTACCCTGTCCAAGGAATGCAATCTTGACCATTCAGAAATTCTCCTAGTTAGACATGCATGAGCCAAGTGAGCTTGGCCCAAAGAATAGGTTATGAGAACGACAGGGGAAAGTCTGCGAGCGTTCCCAGACAACGTGCCCAGAGCGGGATCCTTGAAGCTTCATTGATGCATTCGCCGCCGCATCTGCCAAGCTGGCACGCGAACGAACATTGGCCTTTTTACTGGCATGTGGGATCTAGAGACGACCGACGCGGATTCGAATTAACACTAGCAACCTAAGAAATGCTGATACGCAACCAAGTTTTCTAAATCCGCGGTCGCGAATTTTGGTCCACGTCAACCTGGAGACCCGCCTTCAATTTAAACTATCAAAGCGTTGGCGAGGCTTGCATCGTTGTGGTTGCTTTTGAGAAATTCGGTTTGCCTGAATTCCTAGAGGTCTCGGTGCTTGGGCGGGCATTATTCAAGACGATCCGAGAGATGGGCAAAGATCGATAGCCGCTCGCGCCCCTTCAAGGCACGGGTAATGTGACCGTGACCATCGACATCTTCACCAACGTAGATCTCACCAGGGAGCACCTTGTGGCGCTTACCTTGTCCGTTTTCGATTTCCATGCCGCCGGTGATCGGAATTACGAACTGTCGCTGCGGCGCGCGGTGCCAAGCATAATCAAGATCGGGGGGAGCCAGGACGAATTGGAAGCCGGTAATCGCTATCTCATCTGTGACCAGGCCACCTACTTTATCGCCATGGCGATAAGGTAGGTGGCCGGCTTCCGTCACCGATCTGCCTTCGGGGCCATCGTAGGTTCTGAGATAGCTGACATCGTTTGATGCAATCGGGCCCACGATCGGTTTTGTTCGTGCAGCAACCAAATTGTCGTCGAGATTGATGAGGGCGGACCGATACGGCCGGCCATCGACAGATCTACAGATATGCCCCTTGCCAGACACATCGCCGATTTCCACAACGTCGCCAACGGCAAACTTTCGACTCTCGCCAGTACTGACGATGACCTCCAATTGCCCTTCAAGAGGAATGATGAGGCGTCGTCGTGGTGCGGGATAGATGTCGAACACTTTGTCCCCAGGATCCCAGTGAAAGCTGATGGCCGTGGCCGCGATCATTTTCGACTTGGCCAGCGGTGGATCATCCGGGTCTCCGTAGTTGAGGACCGTGGCAGACTCTTCGAATGTGGTCTCACCATCGTCTTTTGTGATCGTCTTAATCAAAGCCACTGATCGATCGTTGACTGACATGTGTCCGAGCCTCCCCAAGTACTAACCAATAGCAGCCGTCAGCTATTTGGGCGAACAATAACCAAGCCGAGTCAAGAAGGGTGGCGAGGCATGTCAAACTATGTCTCCTTATTGATCTCAACTGACCTGTCGTCGGTCGGACGCACGGCGTTGTTG
>JBPCWA010000415.1:0-3464 GCA_051009975.1 Hyphomicrobiaceae bacterium | reverse complement strand
GGACCGGGATCGGCAGCCACACATGGACCTGCAAGAAACGGCTGCGATTACTCCCTTACTTTATATATGCACTCCGCTCTTCGGTAAAGCCTATCACGTCAAATCAAAAATCTACGACAACGATATGTCGCGCGTAGCCGAGAAGACGTTTGGCCGATAGTGGGAGCTTTGGTGTCCGTCGGCACGACACAGGCAGCTGGAAGCCAACGGGATCAAGTTTGCAAACCGCGAATTGATGGTGCGCCTCGCGGACGATGACGATCGTCTGCGATCATTGAACCGAGAGCAGCGCGAGGCCTTGGCCGGTTCAGCGGCGCGGCCGGTGCACGGTGCTAACGATCCAACGAGCTAACGCCGCTGCCTTGTACTTCAGGCCGGGCCCCGGTTCACAATCGATCACACGTGCAACCTCGTCCGGGCTTAAGATCACCGGCAGCTTGCGCGCCTCGCGCACGAACTGCGTCCAGCGCTCGATCTCAGGGCGCTTGAGGGTGAGCCGAAAGAAAAACCTGAGGCGCGACACGGTCGCGTTCATCTTCGATGGGGTTGCGCCCTGTTCGCGCAAGTTGAACTGGAACTGGCGGATCTCATCGGGCGTGGCGGTATCCGGCGAACGGCCGATAAAAGCGCTGAGGCTCTGAACGCTGCGCAAATAATCTCGTTGCGTGGCTTCGCTAAAACCACGGATCGTCATATCCTGGATCATGCGTTGGCGAAGTGGGCTGACGGGGTGATCAAACATCAAAGGCTCCTGTCTTGAGGGTGGAGTGTTGGAATCTCTCAATCCTCAAGACAGGCCGCCCGGCGCTTCTTTCTGAGGTCAACACTCACCAACAGGATGGATCCGGTCTGCTACTTAACGCGTAGTTACCTGGGTGTACCATGCGCGGAAAACGTCACTCTGTGGAGTGAAGGTGACCTTGAGCGCAGGTTATGATCCCATCACTAACGGCGCAGAGCATTGTCTATTCCAAGCAAGAAACCGAAACTGCAAATCGTTTGGTTTAAACGGGACTTGCGGATCATAGACCATACCCCCCTTCGATCTGCAGTAGTCCGTGGGCCTGTTCTCGCTCTGCTCATGATAGAGCCGGAACTCTGGAAACAGCCGGATATGTCCGCCCGACAGTATGGCTTTTTCAGGGAGTGCGCAGCCGAACTCGGTGAAGCTCTTGCCAAACTGGGCCAACCTCTAACAATTTATGTTGGCGACGCTGTAGAATGTCTAGAGGGATTCAAGCGGACACATGACGTTGAAGGTTTGTGGTCTCACGAGGAGACCGGCAACAATTGGACATATCAGCGCGATTTAATGGTGGCAGCGTGGTGCCGGCAGAATAGCGTTGATTGGACAGAGCATCGCCAGGATGGCGTTATTCGCAAACTCGCAAGCCGAAATGGCTGGGCCGGCAAGTGGGACAAATTGATGTCCGAGCCGAAAGCCGAGGCACCATCGGCACTTCAACCAGTGGCCAACCTGATCGAACCGATAGTGTTACCACCAGCATCTGATCTCGACTTGGCCCACGATGCCCCAATTCAACGCCAACCAGGCGGTAGATCCAATGCATTAGAGACTCTGACGACCTTTCTACACGAACGTGGCGAATACTATCGTTCTCAAATGTCGAGCCCGATTACCGCTGAGACTGCTTGCTCACGCTTGTCGCCTTATCTCTCGTGGGGTGTCGTTTCGATGCGCGAAGTCTC
Organism: Hyphomicrobiaceae bacterium; assembly: GCA_051009975.1. GTDB lineage: Bacteria > Pseudomonadota > Alphaproteobacteria > Rhizobiales > Hyphomicrobiaceae > Tectiglobus. Next base: position 1,754 of record JBPCWA010000415.1, on the reverse strand, counting down.
ACAGACGACATGGCAAAAGCAACGTGAACTCAAGCAGATTGGTGGCAAGTCAGTCAGCAAGTGGCGCGCATCTCTCGTATCATTCACTGGGCGACTTCACTGGCACTGCCACTTTATGCAGAAGCTGGAAGACGAGCCATCAATTGAGTTTCGCAATCTGCACTCGTCCTACGATAGTTTGCGGACGGTAGACGAAACTGATCCGGCTCGTTTTAGTGCCTGGCAAAGCGGTACGATTGGCTTGCCATTCGTTGATGCCTGTATGCGTTATCTTGCAGCGACCGGATGGATCAACTTCCGCATGCGCGCGATGCTTATGGCAACAGCGAGCTATCATCTCTGGCTTGATTGGCGTGCACCTGGACTACATCTTGCTCGCCAGTTTACGGACTACGAGCCGGGTATCCACTGGCCGCAGGTGCAAATGCAGTCGGGCACGACGGGGATTAACACAGTTCGGATCTACAATCCTATGGAGCAAGGACATGACCAGGACCCCGATGGTTCGTTCGCCGCTGGATACCGGAGTTAGCTGCTATTCCAGGCGCGGCGATCCATGAACCGTGGAAATCACCCCAAGCTGCAAAGATCTTGGATAAAAGCTATCCGATGCCGATCGTTGATCATCTGGCGGCGGCACGCGATGCACGTCAGAAAATCTATGGTGCGCGTAAAAGTGGTGATTTTCGCAATACGGCCGACGCAATTCAAAAAAAACACGGGAGCAGGAAAAGTGGAGTTTCCGCCAATCGTCGCAAACAGTCGAAAAGTAGGTGGACGAAATCACCTAGCAATGTGGCAGGTCAGCTGGCATTTGAGCTGGAGGCATCAACGAGAGAAACTGGAGAGGCGGATCAGTGAGGTCTGATCATACTAGGACCAGTGCGAAACGCTTCCTGCCAGAGAAGATCTGCGTGACCTGCCAAAGGCCTTTTCACTGGCGCAAGAAGTGGGAAAGGGTTTGGGATGAAGTTCGATACTGTTCAGAGCGTTGCCGTCGAATGAAGCTTAGTCCAGCAGGGTCTAGCGCGGCGGCAAACCGAACCTAACTGGACCCTTGGCAGTGGTCAGATCTACCACTTGCCCCTTTTCGTGAACTTCGATCTGACCTTTGCTGCTCAACTTTTTTCCGGCGCCGCGCACGGTTCCCATCACGCTCCGCCAATCACCAGTCTTACCGGCGATGATGCGTGCGGCTTCTGAGGGGCGGATCGTCTCTCCAGCGCCACGATTCATACAGAGTTCCAGAATGATCAACTCGGCTCGATGTTGCGGCATTCCAGCCTCGCGATTGTCTTTAGTCATCCCGATCTTCTGGCCGCACGTAGCGCTAGCATCGGTATTGGTTCACCAATACTCAACAGCAGGTCCAGAGCCAAAATGCAATTACCTAATCCAACACGGCATGCGGGCCTCCAACGGCTCTTTCAGTTTTTGCCGAATGCCGGTAGTCACTATGCCAGATATCGAAACAGCGACTATGGACCTGAAGACCGCGAAAACATCTCACTTCTGTCGGGCCATATCCGACATCGGTTACTGCTCGAAAGCGAGATTCTCGATCAGGTGCTTTCACGTTTTGCGCCCTCGACTGCTGAGAAGTTCATTCAGGAAGTCTTTTGGCGTGGCTACTTCATGGGGTGGCTTGAACAGCATCCTTCCATTTGGGCATCATACCGTGAAGATGTTACAGACTGGATTAGGCAACTCGACCACGATACCGAACTGGCACAACACTTTGGGCGGGCAACGTC
>JBPCWA010000414.1:0-3564 GCA_051009975.1 Hyphomicrobiaceae bacterium | reverse complement strand
GAGGAAGTCCTGCTGATCTTCGCCAGTGACGATAGGTACTTCCATGCCAGAATCCTCAAACGCTTCGATCGCTGCAACCGACGTCGCACCGGCATCCATCCAAACGGCCGCCAATTGGCCTTCGCGCTGAATGAAATCCTCAACGATTGATTTGGTTTTGGCCCGGTCGCCATCCGTGAACTCTGCTCCAACAATTTTCATGCCAGCGCCTTCGAGAATACGCTTTGCAGAGGAGTATCGCGTCTCAAGCACGTCGACTCCCGGCAGGATGCGCAACATGAGAACTTTGCCGCCCTTCTGTGCGTTTTCAGCTATGTATTGGGCCGATTGGATCCCAAACCCATAACCACCAACTGGCTTGATGAAACTCACCGGACATTGGGTATTCACTCCGCGATCAAAGACAATTACCGGAAGTTGCTTGCATGCCTTTTCAACCGCTGGCGTTAACGCAGCTGTCGTATTCGGTGAAACGATCAGGACGTCACACTTTCCTCCGGCCAACAGATCGTCGATGTCGGCGATCTGCTTGTCGTCAGAGCCTTCTGCGTCAGTGACGATGAACTCCTTGATTTTTGACTTATTGATATCGACCTCAGCCTGCATCGTTGTCCAGCCGACAACACGCCAAGGATTGTTTACACCTGCGTTGGAGAAACAGATCGTGCTCGGCCCATCCTTCTTGTACTTTGACGTATTGGCAAGTTTGTCGCCGAAATACTGTTCCCAAGGCTTATCGGCAGGGCCGGTGGCCTTAGCCGATAGCATGGCCTTTTGTTTTGCGAACTCCTTTGGATCGTCGAAATTCGGCGACTGGGCCATCGCAGCAGATGCCATCGATATTATGCCAGCAACTGACACTGCGTGTAAAAATACTCGCATTCTTCCTCCCAACAGTGATTCACTTTATGCGATTTTGGGGCGTTCTAACGATACACGACTAACTCCCCAGCCGTCTGCGCCGAAATCCTGCCAGCGCCACAGCCGAAATCAGTATAAGGCCTTGTACGACATCGCGGAAGGGTTTGGGCAGTCCCAGCATGTTGAGCAGCGTGAAAATGGCTTGAAGTGTCAAAGCCCCTGCTATTGATGCCCCAACCGCACCGTGTCCACCAAGCAATTGTGCCCCTCCGATAACAGCAGCCGTAATCGCTTGAAGCTCGTAGCCAAGCCCGACGTCCGTTGATACGCCGGCAAATCCGCCTAGAAGTATGCCTGCGACTACAGCGGAAAGTGACGAGACGACGAAGGCCAATATACGGATGCGTTCGACCGGCGCTCCTGCCAATCGAGCCGCTCGCGGATTGTCTCCCACCGCATGCAACAGCTTACCGTAGTTTGTGCGGTGCATGAGCCACCAAAGCATTGTGCCGAAGACCACGAGGACAATCAGCGCAACGGGAAGGATCTGAATGACTGGTACGTCCCGTATCAAGGCACGACCGAAATAGCGAAAAGTGTCCGGCAGGTAACCCCGCGGCGCTCCGCCCGACCAGGTCAGGGCGATGCCATTCAAGGTAATCATCATACCGAGTGTGGCTATAATGGACGGCACTTTGAGATAGGATACCACAAGACCATTGACTACACCGACCGCCGTCCCAATCGATAGCATCAGAGCGATCACCCACCAGGTTGCGCTGGGATCAGCATTGATAAGAATCGAACTACCAATCACTGTCAAAGTAATGAGCGATCCTACAGATAAATCAAACCCTCCTGATGTGATGACGTAAACTTGCCCTGCAGCCAATATGGCCAATGGAGCAGCACGCTTCAGAAAGTTCATGAAGCCGTAGGGTTGAATAAAATGAGGAGCAATAATCGCGATTGCGATGATCAACAGGACGAGCACCACGTAGACAGGATTGATCGAAGTCTGTCGTAGTCGTACCAATGTGGACCGGAACATAGTTTGCTCGCTCACGCCACCATCCTCTTTGTTCGGAATGCGTAGAACGCCACTGCGGCGACGATAATGATCCCGCGGAGGACTTGTTTTGCGAAAGCATCGACACCTGCAAGGTTAAAGATCGAGTCGATAAGCGAGAAAATGAGCACGCCGGCTGCTGTTCCCCAAACACCACCTCGACCGCCAGCTAATATCGTGCCGCCAATGACGACGACTGCGATAGACTCGAGATCGTACACACCATCTCGGCCAATCCACGGAGCACCGGAGCGCAATCGGCTCGCCAAATAAAGGCCTGCGATTGCCGCACACAAGCTACAAATCACGTGGGCTTGGATGATCGTCCAAGTCGTCTTGATACCGGCCAACCGGGCAGCCTCAACGTTGCCGCCAACCGAATAGATGTTGGAACCAAATCGGGTAAAACGCAGGACAAACCAAGCCAGTATTGTCAAAGCAAAGAGAAAAAGAAGACTAACCGGAAGACCTAGAATTTCTCCGTAGGCAAAGAACTGAAACTCTCTCGGGACGGAGCCGGCGAAATTGTTGAAGGACGCAGACAATAAGCCTTGTAGGAGAAGCGCCATGCCCAAAGTTGCGATCAATGGGTTAACCTCTAACTGAGTAATGAGCAGACCATTAGCCAGGCCGACCAACGCTCCAATCGCCAAAACCACAATGATCGCAGGAACCATCATGGTCGGATCGCCAGCCATAATGTATGAGGAAAGCACAGCCGATACCGATATCAGATTTGCAACCGACAAATCGATCGATGCCACTAAGATTGCAAATGTTTGACCTAGCGCCGTTAAACCCAAAGCAATTGATCGGCCCAGTATGCTCACAATATTCTCTAGCGTAAGGTACTGGGCCTGTCCTGTTCCAATGGCAACAACGACATAAATCGCAATCGCTGCCGAGAGCATGAATCCAGGAACCAAACGCTCTATCCGCCGACCGCGAAATTGTTTTGCCGAGGCAGTCTTCATCGCGCAGCTCCCACCACGTCGTGCTCGCCGGTAGCAGCATGCATGATCTCGGCCTCATTGGTGTGGCGTGGAAACTCCCCGACAATTGCACCCTCGCGCATCACAATAATGCGATCGCTGACACCGAGAACTTCAGGTAGGTCTGACGAAACCATCATCACGACCGCACCACCTCGCGCCAGCTCACGCATGAGCTGATAAATTCCGACCTTGGCGTTAACGTCAATGCCACGGGTTGGTTCAACGAAAATGAGAACGCTTGGCTTGAGGGCCAGCCAACGAGCAACAACTGTCTTTTGCTGGTTCCCGCCGGAAAGCGAACGTATCTCTTGCTCGTAGTTTGCCGCGCGTACGTCGAGCTGATCAAGAAGACCGTCATTGTCAGCCACAGTACCAAATTTGCTCACCGCGTTCGACCCCAAGATACCGGAGAATGCTCGCGCGCTGACCATTCCATTGTCGCGTACCGACTGCATCAGCAACAGAGCCTCAGTCTTGCGATCTCCCGGTAGCATGCAGATGCCATGTTTGACGGCATCGCGAGGTTGTTTGAGAACAACGCCTACTCCCCGGATCGTAATGTTACCACTTTGGAAGGGCTCGTCGCCATATAGCGCTTTTGCGAACGCCGTCCGCCCCGCACCTTGCAAACCTGCAAAG
>JBPCWA010000413.1:0-9899 GCA_051009975.1 Hyphomicrobiaceae bacterium | reverse complement strand
GTCCATATGTGATTTCGCCGGATACAGGGCGACAGTCGAAGCCGCCGACCTGCTGGAAATAAGTTATCTGAGTGACCTCCATGCCATTGCACCAAACCTCCCAGCCCAGTCCCCATGCACCGAGTGTAGGACTTTCCCAATCATCTTCAACGAAGCGTACGTCGTTGACAGCCGTGTCTATGCCAATGGCGTCCAGACTCGCCAGATAAAGGTCGAGAAAGTCCCTCGGCGACGGCTTCATAATGACCTGGAACTGATAGTAGTGCTGCAACCTATTTGGATTTTCACCGTAACGACCGTCCTTCGGGCGCCGTGACGGTTGCACGTATGCTGCATTCCAGGGCTTCGGACCAAGCGAACGCAAAGTGGTTGCCGGATGAAAGGTACCTGCCCCAACCTCCATATCGTAAGGTTGGAGGACAGCGCATCCCTGCGCCGCCCAGAATCGTTGCAAGACCAGGATTAAGTCTTGGAACGATTGTCGTGGATGTAATGGCGGGGCTGTTGTCTTCGCGTTTTTCGGGGCGATAGCTGCAGTGCTGACTGTATCAGCGCTGACAGAGGCAGAAAGCGATTTACTTGACCCGTCGGACATAATGCACCGCCTGGATTATCCAACAATTGCGCGCGCACTATACTTGGATATGCGACCATGTCACCGCGCTAGAGTGGGCGTTTCAGTTTCATGTCCTAGCAATCGGGTGTCACGTCCTTCACGGGCCGATAGACGCCGCGGCGCTGATCCCAGGCGAGGTTGCCCAGGTCTTTCGGATCCTCCTCGGTCCTCTTTGGGCTGGATCTTGGAGCGAAAGGGGAGCGATAGTTTTTGAGCCATTTGTAGCCAAAATATGCTGCCGCGCCGAGCGCTGCGAGGGCGATAAGCTGAGGCACGTCCGATGTCTCCGCATTGCGAGGTTTAATCTTGGGACTATAGCCCAAATCGGGACCACAACAACCGGGCCTCGATCGAGGAAAGCAGCTCGTCGCCAAGTCCGGCGGCGATACCGGCTGTTCGCAATGGCGAGAGTGGCTCTACTGTGGCTTCGAAAGCAGGAACGCGGCGAAGTCTGCTCAGCAATCCGCCGCTGGATATGGGCACAACTCGCAAGCGAACCGTGTCGCCGAAAAGCTCGCGCATCTTGCCGCGTACGTTGCCAATGCCATCAATCAATCCGTACTCAAGGGCCTGTGACGCGGACCAGAACGCGCCCGTGAACAGATCTTCGTCGGCCGCTTTCAGGCGGCCGGTCCGACGATGTTTAACGACGTCGATAAATGCACTATGGATGTCTCGCTGGACGGCCTTGATCCGGTCCACATCCTCTTCCTTTTCCGGCATGAAAGCATCCAATGTCGACTTTGATCGTCCAGCAGTGTAGATGCGCCGATCGATCCCGAGTTTCTCAATGGCCTTGTCAAAACCGAATGTTGCGGCGATGACGCCAATCGAACCTATGATTGATGATTGGTCTGCATAGATCTCGTCTCCAGCCACAGCCAAATAATATCCTCCGGACGCCGCAACATCCTCGCAAAACACATACACTTTCTTTTTTTTCTCATCGGCCAATTGGCGAATGCGCTGCAGAATTAGGCTCGATTGAACTGCCGAGCCACCTGGCGAGTTAATAATGATCGCTACGCCGGGAAGTTTCGACATTGAAAAAGCGCGCTCAATCGGGCCGGCCAGCGTTCCTATTGACAGACCGGGTCGCAATGGCGTGGCCATCCCGATCGGACCATTGAAACGCAGAACTGGGACGGTCGGGCGTGTGGAAAACGGCCACATAGCTACTCCTTGGGCGGGGGCTGTTTTTGGGGTCTGTCGATAGCGATCACTTCGGAGATGTAGTCAATGTGGGGCCGCTGCGCCAGTCCGACGGTTCGTTCGGCCGAAATGGTCTGCCACAATCTGCCCAGATGCCCAAGTTCTTCCAGGAACTTCTCCTCGCGCATCCCATCACTGCGTTCCAGCTGTAGTCAGATCCAGCGCTGCACCAAATCTCAACACGCGTTCGACATCGCGACGGTAACCAAGGCCCGAATTGTGCAAAATTAAGGGAGGAGCTAGGAGCAGAGGCTTGCCGCTTCCTTTGGTTCCTTGAACAATGATCCGATGCGCGGGGGTGCCAAGCCGCGGATGGATCGGCTTGACAATTAGAGCCCCGAGACGTCCTTTTGTCGCGTTTAGTACGTTTGCGAGGTTGTCTGCGCGATGGATCAGAAGCAGTCGGCCGCCGCGACGTAGTTTGCTCACCATAAAATCTAGCCAACCGTCAAGGCCGCCGCGACCCATAGTGTGGGCCGCGGCCTTCAACGCGTTGTCAGACGGGCGGGTGCACTGGCTATCGTAGTAAGGTGGATTGGACACGACGCAATCAAAGAATTCGCTCGATAGATTACCCCGCCCCTCAGACTGGAAGACATCATATTCCACCGCTACTGCACGTTTCGAGAGATTGTTGCGTTGAATATTTTGACGGGCTAAGTCAACGAGCTCGGGCTGCTTTTCCAAAAGTGTGATGCTGGAGCCGTGTAAGCGTGCTGCCACACACAAGCCAACTACGCCAACACCCGAACCCACATCCAAAATTCTGACCGACCCCGTCGTCGGAGGTGCGAGACTTGCAGCCAAGAGAACGGCATCAGTGCCCGCCCGGTAGCCTTGAGCTGGTTGCAACACCCTGAGGGACTGGCCAAGAAAACTGTCATCGCTTGTTTGCAGAAGCCATGCTCCGTGACCAAGACAGATGCCGCAGGCATCTGTCTAATGACTTTACACTTTCGACACGCTCAGTGTGCCTTTACCCAATCACCCAACCCCGCTTCCTGCAAGACGCGCAGGGCCGTTGCTGCGTCATCAGAATCTATCAGCAAACGCCGCGGTAGCACGCCGATTGAACCCTCTAGAACGCTCATGTTTTGGTCAACGATGATTGCCGAAAGGCCAGCATCCTTCAAGAGCACCTCAGCGTAGCTAAGAAGGACTGTGTCGTTCGTTCTTATCAGTTCAATCATGAGGTCCTTCACTGCCGGCAGGAGAAGGGTCGCAGAATTATGCGCAATGCGGCAATCTGCCTGGAATGTGCGACCGTTCTGATCGGACTATATTTAGGTGGATTATAATACGCGAGGAGATCACCTTGGGCGTTGTCGTGCCGATTGATGGGTCACGGGATCCAGATGCAGGTCTGCAACCAATTCTGGATATGACGGCCGAGGATATGGGCGCCGTCAACCGGATCATCTTGGACAAAGCCGTGTCTGATGTCGAGATGATTCCAGAGCTCGCACACCATCTCATCGATTCCGGCGGAAAGCGTCTGCGTCCGATGCTGACAATCGCTGCTGCCAAGCTTGCGGGATATCGCGGCGATGGGCAAGTGCGACTTGCTGCAAGCGTTGAGTTCATGCACACGGCTACGCTGCTGCACGACGACGTTGTTGATGAGAGCGGCTATCGTCGTGGCAAAAAAGCTGCGCGTCTCATTTGGGGCAACCAGGCGAGTGTACTTGTCGGGGATTTCCTACTCGGACAAGCGTTTCGCATGATGGTCGATGTTGGTTCGTTGAGCGCACTAAAGATATTGTCCAATGCGGCGGCCGTAATTGCGGAAGGTGAGGTGATGCAGCTGGCGGCCTCGAAAGATCTTGCCACAACTGAGGATGCCTATCTGGCGATCATCAATGCTAAAACGGCAGCGCTGTTCTCAGCAGCGGCGGAGGTCGGCGCGGCGATTGCCGATCGCCCGGCTGGCGAGCAAAGCGCATTGCGTTCATATGGAAAGTCGCTGGGAATCGCGTTTCAATTGGTCGATGATGCACTTGATTATGCTGGAGATAGCGTCAACCTGGGAAAATCAGTGGGTGACGATTTTCGCGAAGGCAAAATTACATTGCCCGTGATACTGGCCTATCGCCGTGGAGACGAGAAGGATAGAGCGTTCTGGCAAAGGACCATTGGAGAGGGCAACATTGAAGAGTCCGATCTTGAGCAAGCCATGGGGCTGATGGCGAAGCATCACACTATCGACGCAACTCTGGAACGGGCGAGCTACTATGGTTCAGTCGCGCATGACGCCATGGCCACTTTCCCCGAGAGTGCCGCGAAATCCGCTCTACGCGATGTTATTTCGTTTTGCATTGGTCGCGCTAGCTAGCCAAGTCTGGCCAGCACTCGCAAAACCCACCCCAGTCGCATCAAGTCAAGTCAAGTCAAGTCAAGTCAAGTCAAGTCAAGTCAAATCAAGTAGACCCGCGCTTGGGTGGAGCTTTATAACTGCAGCTTGCTCGGTTGACGCCTGGACTTTAGCCTAGTCGCGATGAAGCAATCCACCACTTCGGATGTTGTGCGCGTAAATCTTCCGCTGCCAGTTGGGCCTGCGCGTGCCGTTGAAACAATCCGAAGCATGTTGCGCCAGAACCAGACATTCGGGCCAGGCAACAATGCGGTGTCGCGGCAATAGCCTTAAGTGTGTCACTGATTTCTGGGGCTATGACCTTCGCGGGCCGCTCGAGGTCATTTGCCAGATCCTCCAGCAGGGTCACCAAGTCGCCAAATGACGCAAAAGGCTGGAGCGGAATGGTAGATCTTGATTGCGAAAGTCGTGGATCAGCGCCCAGCGCGGAAAAAACCTGAGCGGTAGCGACCTGTACACCGGGGTTCACAAGTACGACCGATGCGTCGATTTCGGAGAAAAACGTGGTGCCAGAGGGCCGTAAAACTCGTTCGCCCTTGCCTCCCATGATGGCAGCTTCGCAGCCTTGCCCGCCGACACATACTGGAACATCGGCTCCTATTTCGGCAGAGATATCGCGAAATAATGCCTCTGGGTCATATAGATTGTTGTGCAACGCGATTAACCGAAGAACAGCTGCTGCATCTGCGGATCCACCGCCAATTCCGCTTGCTACTGGTAGCGACTTAATAATTTCGATGTCGCCAAATTGTAAATCCGGAAACGCTTCTTGCACCAAACGCACGGTTTTGGACGCAATATTTTCGCCGAGAATCTGATCGCTGTATGCGCCGCCCGTGTTGACGTGGCCTGTCGGGTTCGCAGACTTACGTAGATAGATCTGATCGAATACATCGCGGGCAAATGCGACCAGACTAACCAACTCATGGTAACCGTCCGGGCGACGCCCTAGAATTTCGAGAGAGAGGTTAATCTTGGCGCACGCGCGTGCGATAAGAGGCGAAATAGACGCCTTCTGCGCCATACATCTATTCCCACAATTCGCGATCAATGATCATGATAGCGGAGCCAATCACTGCATCGGTAGAGCCGCAGGACCAGGTGTGACCGTGGTTGCGGCGCGTTTTCCCAGGCCAGACTTCTGTTTTTTCTTGTCGTCGACCGCTTTTATGGCCGATGGCGGGGGCATTCCTGAGATTAACTTCTCTCGAATTTTGATGGCATCTTTTTCCTCTGGCTTCAGGGTTAAAGCTTGTTTCCATTGGAAGCGAGCCTCGCGCCTGCGGCCGACCTGCCAGAGTGCGTCACCGAGATGGTCATTCAAAATCGGATCTTCCGGACGCAACTCCACCGCGCGCTCCAAGTGCCGGACTGCATCTTCAAAATTGCCAAGTCGATAGTGGGCCCATCCGAGGCTATCCACAATGTAACCGTCGTCTGGCTTGAGTTCGACCGCCTTTTCAATGAGCTTAAGCCCACGTTGTAAGTTAACGTTCTGATCGACCCACGAATATCCCAAATAATTCAGAGTGAGGGCTTGATCAGGATCGAGGTCCAGCGCCTTCAGGAGGTCGCGCTCTGCGTTTGGCCAATCTTTTATCCGCTCATAGCTGGTGCCACGAGCATACCAATAGGTCCAATGTCGGCGCTTCTCTTTCGGCAGGAGCTTCAACAATCGTGTATAGTACTTTATTGCCTCTTTGAATCGCTTGCGCGACCGCATGATGTTGCCGACGGCTTCCAGCGGGCGGATATCTTTGGGCCGCTCATCCGCAAGCTTGTCGAGCACAGCCTTGGCATCTTCTACTCGATCCAAAGAGTTCAGATTGACCGCCTTGCGAATCTCGATCGCTGGCAGCAAAGGCGTATCAGTATCGATCCGATCATAGATATTATTCGCGCGGCCATATCTTTTTGTGGATTCGTACACACTAGCGAGCGAGGCCAATGCGGCCGGAAACTGAGGCTTCAGTGCCAACGCCATCTGGAGATAAATCGTTCCAAGTTGGACGCCGCCTTCACTCGTTAACGCCTCACCTAGTCCGTAGAAAACTTCCGCCAAACCCGCTTGCGGTGTTGCGACTAGAAGTTCGGCTTTGTCACCGGCCTCGATCGATTTGTACAAAGCCCGAATGGCGACATGACCCGGTCCTGAACTCCGTCGGAAATGTGCGCGAGCAAGTCGCGTGGCGAGCGGGTAATCGCCCGCATAAATAGCATGTCGAATGTAGGCTGCTGTGCGCCGTGGCATGAGCGCGTCGAGCGCGAAAATGCGTTCATAATTTTCCCGTGCGCGTTTGCGATTGCCTAGCACATCTGCAATGAGCGCCCGGTGAAATTGCACGTAAATGCGCGACCAATCCGCTTGACTGACGTTTCGTAGTCGCCGATAGGATTCTTTGCCGTTTTTCTGCGCAACCGCAGTCCAGGCCCTGGCCAGTGCAGACGTTAATTCGCCAATGGGACCCGTTGCAGCCTTCTGGAAATGTTCATTGGCCTCGCTGTATTGACCAGTCCGAAAGGCTGCGATCCCGAGCCAGTATCGAGCGAGTCTGTAATCGGGCTGCCGCTGGATCAATTTCTGAGCTGCCGCTAGCGAGCGTTGCCAATCGCCCTCCATGGCTTCCATCAAGAACAGCCGCTCAACAATGCGACCATCTTCCGGGGAGTTGCGGACGGCGCGGCGATAAAAATGTACAGCGGCTTCTGTTTCATTTTGGCCCTGGGCAACCCGACCCGCGAGGTAGCTGCCAAGATGGGACATCAGCGGAAGAGACTCGGTCGATTGCGGAAGCCCGGATTTGGCCTGTCGCGCCAAGCCGAGATCGGCAGCTCCCAGCAGGAGCGTGGCGGCAACAGCAGTATAAGCGCACAGGCGCAAGCGAACTGCAGGCATATGATCTCTCTCTGGCGGCAACTTGTGGTTCAACCTTACCCAATTACTATAAAACTATCAGATAGTACGGCGATTTGGCGACCAAATCCTCAGTAATCCTTAGCGGATTCGTGACTTTATACCACATCATCGCAGTCAGTGTGGCATCAGTTACGATTGCGGATACGGGTTTGGTCTCCTGCTGATGGTGTTTGTCCGGACAAAACTTGTTTAAAAACGTCACGATCTATATTGCCCCCCGACAGAATAACTCCGATCTGCAGGCCTTGCAGCGTCTGCTTTTCCTTTTGTGCCGCAGCCAGGGCGGCTGCCCCAGCACCTTCGGCCAAATTGTGTGTATCTGCAAAATAAGCGCGAATCGCGGCCGCCACTTCCGAATCACTCACCTGAATGATTCGCGCAACTCCTGTACGAATGAGATCGATCGCCAAAGGATGAGGATCTCGGCAGGCCAAGCCATCAGCGAACGTCTTCGCGGTTGCTGTCCGAATAATTTCATTGGTCTTGCAAGAAAGAGCTACGGCAGGTGCACCATCGGACACGACTCCAATTATCTCGGTCTTGAGGCCGAGGAGATCCCGCGTCCTAATGAGACCGCAAATCCCAGAGCCCATGCCGATCGGCGCGTACACGCGGTCGAGCGTCGGTGCCGCGTCAAAAAATTCCAGCGCGTACGTCGCAACGCCCTTGACCAGTTCTGGATGGAACGACGGGACAAAGTGCAGTGCTTCGGACGCCGCGGCGGCAGCGCAGGCATCCTTTGCTTCGTCGAAGTCGCGTCCGTGCACGACAAGCTCGGCGCCCAAGGCCGCCATAGCAGCATTTTTCTCGACCGAGTTGCCTTCTGGGATATAGATCCGTGACCGTAATCCGGACCTTTTTGCGGCGAAGGCGATCGATTGACCATGATTGCCGCGCGTTGCCGAGGTCACTGCAACGACATTCGGAGAATGCTTTTGGAGGGCGGCCATGTAAACCAAACCGCCTCGCACCTTGAAGGCTCCGATCGGCGTATGATTTTCATGTTTGACCCAAACTTCACACCCTAAGCGCTTTGTGAGCAGCGGCCAGGCAAATTGTGGCGTTGGCGGGATGATTGTATGGACAAGATCGGCTGCCGCTTTTAATTCAGGGAGACTAAAGTGGGGCATGGTACGCTGCAATCCTTGCTCTCTGCCTGTCGCGGCAGTAACCCATCGCGGCCTTTTCTCAATGCATCTAACAGGTTGAATAGTAGACAAAATCGCCTATCGGATTAGCGACAACTTTGGTCAAGATCCCGATGTCTGTTATCAGTAAGCAAATCATATTCTGTCTGGAAGAAAGATGTGCTGTCCAAGCAAGCGGCGCTCGAGACCGGACGAAAACGTCGAAGGTCGACGCAGGATCATTCGTCGCCAATGATGGCAGTTCCGGACGTCGCGTCGTCCCGGTGGCGGCGGCCGCAGCCTGGAGTAAAAGTACGCAAAATCGTAGTTATGGTAAACCGCGGGGCGTATACAATCCTAAGTATCGTGCCTAAGTATCGTGTCGGATGCTTCGAGCCCAGTCGTCGTAGCGGCCGCAATCGAGACCCTGACCTTCCAATTCACTTATCGAATTCGCTCCTAAATCACGTACTAATTTACCGAGCTCTATACGTTCTTTGCCGTCTACAACCACCTGAAAGGCAAGTGCTGGACTATGCGCTTTGGGGAGAATTCGGATGAGCGATCAAAATGTTCTGCGGGCTGTTGACGATGAGAGTCGTAAGCTGGCTAAAACGCTGATTCGTACTGCGCGTCACGGTGCGTTGGCGTGTCTTGAACCCGATACAATGAATCCGCTGGTTAGTCAGGTCAACGTTGCAACAGATATCGATGGTCAACCCTGTTTCTTGATTTCACGGCTGTCTGCTCATTTCGCGGCACTTGAATCCGATCCGCGTTGCTCGCTTCTGTTGGGTTCGCCAGGCAAAGGCGATCCTGCTGCACATGCCCGTACGACCATTATCGGGTCCGCACGAATGCTTACCGGTACGAACGAGGATGTGCATGAACTTCAATCCGTTCGTCGGCGGTTCTTAGCAAAGCATCCGAAGTCGGCTCTCTACGTTGACTTCGGCGACTTTGCCTTTTGGCAGGTCGTTGTTAGTCGCGCGGCACTTAACGGCGGTTTCGGCAAGGCCTACGCATTGGATCGATCAGATGTCACGTCGCGTTCGTCGGATTGTGCTGGGTTAGATGACTTGGAAGCGGCGGCAGTTTCGCACATGAACGAAGAGCACGCAGGTGCGCTGAAATTATATGCAAGAAATCTGGCCGGCGATGTTGACGGCGATTGGAAGATCGCAGGCATTGACGCCGAGGGCTTGGATTTGATCTTGAGCGATCGCTTAGTGCGGGTGTGGTTCGATGCTCCACTCGTGCGTGCGGATGACCTGCGACCTGTCTTGATGGCGATGGCGCAGGAGGCACGACAGTTGTGACCCCCGCGACGGCGGTGACCTGGACGATGATCGTCACCTGAGCCAGAGATTCGAAATGCCCGATGCGCACGCCCCCCGATTTCCGAGACGCGCCTTCCGGTTGCGATGTTTTCGACGGTTGCAATCGTTGCAATGGTCGTGATTGGTGATAGCGTTGCGACGCTTGCGGCAGTCGCGATGCAGATCACAATGCGGCAACCAGTCTCGCTACTCCGGGCATCAGCATTTCGATAGTGAGAAGGCCACCGTCGGCCAACCCTTTAGTGACAGCACCGGCAAGGTTAATCTATCCGCGCAACAAGTATGGGCGGAGGGTATGGAGGCGATGTCAGAAGTC
>JBPCWA010000412.1:0-3772 GCA_051009975.1 Hyphomicrobiaceae bacterium | reverse complement strand
ATCGACCTCTCGGTCGCGGCCAACCTTGCGCTTACAGGCATGGTCGTATCGCTTATCAACATCGCCGCGCCGGGTTTGCCTATCGTGGTAATGTTATTGATCGCGGTCGCTTTCGGTGCTGTTCTAGGCATGCTCAACGGTCTTCTGGTGTGGAAGCTGGCCATCCCGCCAATCGTGGTGACGCTGGGCACAATGACAATCTTTCGCGGCACCGTCTTTCTTCTGACCGAGGGCAAATGGGTAAACAGCCACGAAATGAGCGATACGTTCAAGGCCTTCCCAAGGACCGAAATCCTTGGTTTGCCGGTGCTGAGCTGGATCGCGATTGCCGTGGTGATCCTGTTTACGATCGTCATGACGCGCACCACGTTGGGCCGTGCCTTTTATGCCGCGGGCGGAAATCCGCACGCTGCCACCTATGCCGGCATCAACGTCGGTCAAACCCAGTTCTGGGCCTTTACCATCTCCGGTGCCTTGGCAGGTCTCACCGGATATCTCTGGGTATCTCGTTTTGCCGTGGCTTATGTTGACGTCGCTGGCGGATTTGAGCTGACGGTTGTTGCAGCCTGCGTCATCGGTGGCGTTTCGATTATGGGCGGCATCGGGTCTGTTCCAGGAGCGCTTTTGGGGGCACTTTTCCTTGGGATCATCGCCAACGCGCTGCCGGTAGTAAACATTTCACCCTTCTGGCAAATGGCGATCTCGGGTGGGGCGATCATTATCGCAGTTGTGCTTAACGCTCAGGCCAACCGTACCCCTGGCCGGATCATCCTGAAACGCGCGGAGCATGCGACATGACGATGACCTCCCGCGCAATTCCCGACCGCCTGCAATCCCCGCTGGAGCGAAAGCTGAAAAGCTGGGAAAGCCTCTTGATGCTGGTAGCCATTGGCATCTTCATCATCAATTCATTCGCCTCACCCTATTTTCTGAACGCCTGGAATCTTTCCGACGCGACGTTCAACTTTACTGAGAAGGCTATGATCGCATTTGCAATGGCGCTATTGATCATATCCGGTGAGATTGATCTTTCTGTAGCCGCCATAATCGCACTGGCCTCCACCGCCATGGGGGCGGCAGTTCAGCTTGGCGTCGGTACCGAGGGATTGGTATTAATTGGACTTCTGGTGGGTTTGGCCTGCGGTGCCTTCAACGGTTTCCTCGTTACCGGGCTCGGACTGCCATCGATCGTTGTAACCATTGGCACGATGAGCCTCTTCCGGGGCATCAGTTTCATCATCCTCGGCGATCAGGCCTATCGCGGTTATCCTTCTGATTTCGCATTTTTTGGGCAAGGGTACGTTTGGTGGGTGATTACGTTCGAGTTCGTGCTTTTCGCAATCATCGCGACGATCTATGCGGTCATCCTTCATATGACCAATTTCGGCCGTGCAGTCTTTGCCATCGGCAACAACGCCACCGGAGCGCTCTTCTCTGGTATCCGTGTCGCCCGCGTGAAGTTCATCCTCTTCCTGCTTACGGGTCTCATGTCTGGAGTCGCAGCGATCTGCCTTACTTCGCGCCTGGGCTCGACCCGGCCATCCATCGCGGTTGGGTGGGAGCTTGAAATTGTCACCATGGTTGTACTTGGCGGCGTCAGCATCCTTGGTGGCTCCGGCTCAATCCCCGGCGTAGTGATTGCAGCTTTCGTTATGGGGCTGGTGACCTTCGGACTTGGCCTTCTGAATGTACCCGGTATTGTTATGTCGATCGTGATCGGGGCGCTTCTGATCTCAGTCATAGCTTTGCCGCGGCTTTGGTCGATGTGGAGGACATAAATGGAAAAATACGCCTTCAAAATGCACCTAAACCCCGGTTGCAAGGAAGAGTACAAAAAACGCCACGATGAGATCTGGCCTGAATTGGTCACCTTGCTGAAAGACGCGGGCGTGTCGGATTATTCTATCCACCTGGACGAGGAGACCGACACGCTATTTGGTGTCCTTTGGCGGACCGACGATCACGAGATGGATGCCTTGCCAAGCCACGATATCATGCAACGCTGGTGGGCCCATATGGCTGATATCATGGAAACCAGGCCCGACAACGAACCGGTGGCGGTGCCGCTGACGCCCGTCTTTCACATGCCATGAGCGCGACACGCGTCGCCGTCATCGATATCGGCAAGACCAACGCTAAACTTGCGCTTGTCAAGGGTACCGACTTGTCCGAGATTGCAGTGGTCACACGGCCGAATTCCGTTTTGAAGGACGCGCCCTATCCGCATTTTGATGTCGAAACGATCTGGCAGTTTTTGCTGGATGCACTGAAGGAATTCGGTGCCCAACATGGCATCGATGCAATCTCGATCACCACACATGGGGCCTGCGGTGCTTTGATCGCTGCCGATGGGACTCTCGCTGCGCCTATTCTCGACTATGAATACGCAGGACCAGACGCGGTATCTGCGGCCTATGACGAGATCCGCCCCGGGTTTGAGGAGACAGGTTCCCCAAGATTACCTATGGGCCTGAACCTGGGCGCGCAGATATATTGGCAGTTTTCGCAGGATCCCGGTTTGCGGGACCGCACAGCCTCATTCGTCACTTATCCGCAATATTGGGCCCATCGCCTGTCAGGGGCTTTGGCCTGCGACGTGTCCTCGCTTGGTTGCCATACTGACCTGTGGAACCCCTATGAAGTACGCTTTTCGTCATTGGTTGAACAGCTGGGCATTTCCAACAAGATGGCTGAGGCAAAAAGAGCTACAGATGTACTAGGCCCCCTACTGCCTGAGATCGCGGATCAAACAGGACTAGATCCTAATACGCCTGTGCATTGTGGCATCCACGATTCCAACGCTTCACTGTTGCCCCATATTATACGACGCAATCCTCCGTTTTCGGTCGTTTCCACGGGCACTTGGGTAATTGCCATGACTGTTGGAGGCGCTGAGGTGTCGCTGGACCCGTCACGCGACACACTCGTTAATGTCAATGCCTTTGGTGCAGCTGTGCCCTCGGCCCGCTTCATGGGCGGGCGAGAGTTCGAGATTATCCTGGGCGGTCAAGGCGCTGTATGCGGCGATGATGTCTTGTCCGCAGTTGCTGAAAACGGCCCATTCTTGATGCCTGCCGTCGTTCGCGAAAGTGGCCCCTTTCAGGGGCAGCTCCATCGCTGGATCGGATCGGAACCAGAGGTTGGAGCACCAGAAAGGTCCATTGCGCTCAGTTTTTATTTGGCCATGATGACGGCGGAGTGCCTTACTCTGACCGGCCATGAAGGCCCGATCGTTGTCGAAGGGCCCTTCGCCGCTAACTCTGAGTATTGCACGATGCTTGCTGCCGCGACGGAATGCCGGATTCTCACGGCAGAAAACGCAACCGGAACCAGTCAAGGTGCCGCCATGCTGGCAGTTTCATCCAATGCGACATCAAAAATCAAAGTGGCTACACATCGAATCTCCGGCGACCAGAAGCCATTTTCGGTATACGCAAAGAGGTGGCGAAACGCTGTCCGTCAATGACTGGACACAACGCTTAATACGCACCTCAACTGTCCCTTAGTCTCGGAGTTTTGTAGTAAAGTCGTATACTGACTGTTAGCTAATGGCAATTATTCAGAATCCGACCAATATCAAGCTATAAACAGTATCTTTGAATGAGATCGATTGGGACACTAGTTTGAGTTGAACAAAGAATGCCTTATGTCTGCTTTGTGCTGTGGATTCAATCGATCGCCGCAACACACTGTGCAAATTTCTCAGCTGGGGTTTGATAGTTCAAGGTCTTTCTTGGGCGTTCGTTAAGTTGTCGAGCGATGGCGCTGAGTT
>JBPCWA010000411.1:0-2608 GCA_051009975.1 Hyphomicrobiaceae bacterium | reverse complement strand
AAGGTAGTCGGATCGATCTTGAATAGCACTTCGCCTTTTTTGATTGGGCGGTTCGGCTGTACCGGCACTTCCAGAACCGGCCCAGCGACGTTTGGAATGATCTGCACTGTATAGGTCATGATGCGAGCCGAGCCGGCAGGCGCCCCCCACTGCATCGGTATGAAAAGCACCACAAACAACAGCACGGCCCACACAAGGGTCGATAGCCAGGTCCAGAGTTTGTTTGGTAGGATCTTCAGCCAGACCAGCACTGCAAGCACGCCGACGTAGCAAAGCGTCAGAAATGCGATCATGCGGCCGGTCCTCCCCGTGGTGCTAGCTCGGCTTCAAGCTTCCCAACGCGCTCGCGAAGAGCCTTCAGCTCCTCCTCGTCCGGCGAGGTGTTTACGCGCAGCGGCTTCAGGAAGGCCCAGATCAGGAAGACAGGCCAGAACACGCCGCCCAAAATAGCGCCCAGCCAGCCCCCGATATTAATCGCCTCAGCCTGCGTGTGATTGCGCTGTGCAGCGATTCTGCCCGGCAGCATCGCCAACGCGATCCAGATCACTACTGCGGCACATAATAATATCAGCAGAACCAAGATGGCGAAGATGTCCAAACCCGACATGACAGCCCCCATGACCAACAACAAAACCGTGCACATTAGCACTCCAACAGTCGAGACTTCTATCGCCGCCCTCCCACCTAATCAATCGACCGCCAGAGAAACGTTAGTTGGCGACAGCGGCATTGTGACAAATCACCCATCCAATCGCTGGCATAGTAAGAAGCTAGGCAGCCCGGCTTGCCGCTTGTTGCAGGCCGAGGGGTTGCGCACCGAACGCAGCGGTATTACTCACCGCCTGCATGAGTTGTTGCGTTAGTAGATTTCGTTGAGGGTATCCATGCTATCAGGTTGTAGAGTTCCGCAATTGAGTCGATCGTCTGGATTGACGTCTCTTCTCTTCGCCGTGTCACTGCTCGTTGGCGCCATAGGTCAAGTACATACCGCGCAGGCCCAGACCCAGGCCGAGCTCAAATCCCAAATCAATTCGCTTGTCGATGGCCTCAGGAAATTGGCCTGGGAGACGACCTGTATTTCCGACATCCAGCAATACTGTTCGAAGACACGCGTGGGTGGCGGACGCATCTACCAATGCCTGGTCAAGAACAAAGCAACCCTGACCGAAGGATGTCGGGAAACACTGCCCAAAGTTAAGGGCGTGCTGGATCAGGTAACGCAGCTGCAATCCAGGATCAGGAGACTTTCCGCATCAAACCAACCACGAAAAATAGTGCATGACGCCGAGTACTACATCCTCGAAGCCCAGAATGGGGAGAAGTGGGCAAAGGAGGATCAATCACTGGATGAGAAGCTCGCAGAGCTGAAACAGAAGCACGGCAGGCCGCCCAACCTCATTCACATCATGTGGGATGACACGGCCTTTGGCGACCTTGGCATCCCGGCACTGCAGAAGGTACGTGGTCTCAACACGCCCAATATCAATCAGCTGGCCGCCGAAGGAATTCTCTTTACGCGAATGTACACGGAGGTGGGCTGCACACCGAGTCGAGCGGCATCCTCCACCGGACGCCTCGCCATTCGCAGTGGAATGTACAATATCGGCATGCTGCTGGAGAGCCACGGCATGCGCAGTGAAGAAGTCACGATCGCGGAGGTTCTGTCGAAGGCAGGGTACGCAACCGCCTTCCACGGAAAGTGGCACTTGGGAGATATCGAAGAAAGTTATCCGCACAACCAAGGCTTCGACGAAGCTTTCTTCACCGGTTACAACCAGATCCGGTCGCTCAACACCAAAATGGCGGAGGGAGCAAACGCATCCATTGGGCTCCATGAGGATATGTTGCCGCCCGACCCTTACAAGCTTGACAATACCTTCGTGACAAAGGGCTGGGTTCAGATTGCCGAGGGTAGGAAGGGTGAGCTGGCAAAACAGTGGGGGGACAACTCGCACGAGAACTATCTGAAGATCGATCCAGAAGCTCAGCGGCGGACTTTGGACTTCATCGAGCGCAGCGCGAAGGCGGGCAAGCCATTCTACGTCGCGAACTGGCCCAACCTCACGAGCTTCATTCCCAACCCGAAGAAATGCTCGCTATCTCGCAGCATTTTGCAGGATGGCCTGCAATGCAATATTGATCCCTTCATCGGCAAGCTGATGGCCAAACTTAAGGAACTCGGCATTGCTGAAAACACCCTTGTCGTCGCCATGGCCGACAACGGGCCGATGACTCATAACCCTCCGCCAGGCCTCGGAATGGCAGAAACCATCTTCCGGGGCGGGAAAGGCGACTTTCTCGAAGGTGGTGTGCGAGTACCAGCTTTTGCCTGGTGGCCTGGCGTCATCAAGCCCGGGCAGTTGGTTGGAGATATCATCCACGAGACCGATCTATTTACGACATTTGCCCGCCTGGCCGGCGCGACAGGACACATCCCGACCGACAGGGTTATCGATGGGGTCGATCAGACCGCACTTCTCATGAATGGTGATACGCATAGCCGGCGTGATCACGTCTTCATCTATGCTGGCCCCAAGCTCGGTGCGACCGTTAAAGGAAACTACAAGCGGCACTGGATTTCACCGGATCCTGTCGGCGAAGCCAGCGG
>JBPCWA010000410.1:0-2654 GCA_051009975.1 Hyphomicrobiaceae bacterium | reverse complement strand
TTTTGGGGTCGCAAGAGGTCTTGCAATGTGTAGTCATCTAGCACAGCCAAGAAGCTGCCCAGCGCTCGATGAAAGATGTTGCTCAAGATGCACATGTCGGACAATGGACAGCGGTTACTGTCGCTTTGAAAGCACTCGACAAGGGATAAGTTTTTTTCTGTAGAGCGAAACACGTCTCCGATATTGATCTCACTTGGACAAACGGCAAGGCGGAAACCACCGCCACGCCCACGAATTGTTGAAATGTAACCGGCTTTGCTGAGCTCGTTTACCAGCTTCATTGTGTGACCGATCGACAGATCGTAGGCCCTGCAGACTTCCTCGATGGTCGTAAGTCCATTTTTCTTGAGGCCGAGATACATCAGAATGCGGAGGCTGTAGTCGGTTTGTTTGGTGAGTTGCATTCTCGGATCTCTTCCAATGCTTACTAGATCGGATCAGCGTACGACGCTCTCTGATCATTAGACTCTGCCAAGATGTTTCTCGTTCGATGCCGATGTCGCGTGGCTAAGGTTGCCATGCTTGACTCCGATCCATCTAAAAGATATATATCACATATAACTTTAGGTGAATCATGAATGTTCGCAACATTCAGGTCCGGCCGTTTCTCCGACGACAGCCTGCACATCCGGACATATCCCCGGACCAAATATCGCGTCTGGTCGACGACTTTTATAGTCGTGCGCGCGCAAATTCGCGCTTGGGGCCAATCTTTCAAGATAAGATTGGTGCCGATTGGGATGTGCATCTTCTTAAGATGAAGAAGTTCTGGCGGTCGGTTCTCTTACGTTCTGGCGAGTATCACGGCAAGCCGGTTCCGACTCACGCTCGATTGAACAGCGTTGTTGCAGAGGATTTTCAGATCTGGCTTAAACTCTTTCGCACGACTGCGACAGAGATCTTTAGTCCAGAGCCCCGGGCTGTTGTTATAGAAGCAGCAGAACGCATAGCTTCGAGTCTCTGGTTATCGATGAGGCATCATCCTACTGCAACAAAAAAAAAGATCTGAAGGAAAAGTGCTCATCCCCGATTTCGGGCGCTTGAATCCCGAGAATTTCGTAGATCACGGAACTCTATAGCCAAAAGGATTTCTGATTGAGCGGCGCTTAAGCGCTTGCTCCGGTATCGCCACCAAACTACCATCGGCCGAGATTGACACGGTTGAGCAGGTGTAAAAATGCAGCTTCTTCGACTAGCCTTACACGCAATCTTCTTTGTTATGGTGTCGAGAGCGATAAATTCAGATGCATCTATATGGCGCGCCTGACATTGCGCCATGGTGCGTCACCACACCTGTGACCGTTAAGATGAAGGAAGAGTTTTCGAAGGATACCTGAATATGTCGGAAGATGTGTTTGCTAAAGGGCGATGTTTGTGCGACGCGGTTCAATTTGATTTGCTGTCTGAACCCGTCGCGACTGGCCAATGTCATTGCAAGGATTGCCAGCGAGCCTCCGGGACCGGTCACATGTCATTGGCCTTTTTCAAGGAGGATGATGTTGTAGTCCGTGGCGATACGAAGAGCTTTGCTGTAAAGGCTGAGAGTGGCAACACCAATACCCGTCACTTCTGCTCGAATTGCGGTGGGCGACTGTTTGGACAAAATTCGGGCAGGCCAGGCGTTACTGCCGTCGCAGTGGGTTCGATTGATGACAACTCTTGGTTCGTTGCAGGGCGCGTAGTGTACGTCAAAGACCGTCCGATTTGGGATGTCACTTCGACTGATGTTCCAAATTTCGATAAGATGCCACCACCGGCGAAATGATGGCACACGATTAGTGGATGCCAACCAGACTCCAAATTCGAATTGGCGGCCCCAGCAATGGTTGCCGCGGCCTGGGCCTGTTGGGGCAATGGCTCGACGGTGGCGTAGTTGCGCATATCCCTTGATACGAGTTGCCTATATTTGAGATGTCTCAAATCGGGTTGCCTTGTTTCAAAGTCTCGGGACCGCACTGTCCGTTCGAGCCGTTTCGCGCGCAAGCCAAGAGAAGCTAGTCCATGTTCTCACGACCATGGTCTGGCCAAGTCTGTTTCGGAACATTGCCCAGTTGTTTTAGCTGGCCAAACCGGGCAGCAACCCTCTCAACCCCTCTGCCAGCATTCCTATCGCGATCGCAGCCAGCAGCATCCCCATTACTCGTGTGACAACCCCCATGCCAGAAGCGCCCAGTCGTTGGGAGATCGGTTTGGCGAAGCTGAACAGAAGGCCGCAAAAGGCCGCGAGTAGTATCACAACGGCTGAAATCTCTGTTCTGCTGAGAATAGATGGATGATGCTGAGCCGCCACGAGGACCGCCGCCATTGTACCGGGACCGGCCACAATCGGTATTGCAAGCGGAACGACTGCGATAGAGGAACGCGACGCGGCGTCCTCCAATTCCGCGGTGGAGTGTTGGTGCCCGGACTTATTGCCGAGCATCTGAAGTCCAATCAACAATACGATCACTCCCCCAGCTGCTCTCAGCGCGTCGACACTCACGCCAAACAATTTCAATAGCGTTGTCCCGAACCAAGCGACTATCAAAAGCGTCACTGCAACAGCTGCTGCGCAGCTCCACGCAATGCGCCGCGCCTCATGTTTCTGTCGTTCCGCAGTCATGCCGACAAAAACACCAAGGTTGCCGATCGGGTTCATCGTCGAAAATAGTGCT
>JBPCWA010000409.1:0-23593 GCA_051009975.1 Hyphomicrobiaceae bacterium | reverse complement strand
CACTGGGCTCATCCAATGACGCCGGCATGTGCGTTACGACAAGCGTCTTCGCTCCAGCCCGCTTGGCGATCTCGGCCACATCGAGGTGACCGCCCTGTGTTCGCCTGAATGCCTCATTTGGTTCTGTCCCGACCATGAAATGGCACATGTGAATGAGTACGTCGCAGTCTGTTGCGAGCTCGATCATGCTGTCAAGCACGCCGCCACTGTCGCCTGAATAGACGACGACGCCGGCGTCACTTTCAAAGCGGTAAGCGAGGCAATCGAGATAAGGTTGGAAGTGTACCGCCTGGCCGACGGTTGCTTTCCAGCCATCGCCGTCGATTGTTTCGCCAACCACCACTTCCTTAACGTTCGGTACCGGCCGCACGCGAGGCATCACCCCTCCACGGGCTTCATAGACATCCAAACTGGCTTGGAAATTTGTGCGAGCCGTCAAATCCAGATCGTAAACGCCGCCTTCGGCGAATAGTTGATCAGTCAATCGCGCAATGGGAGCCGGCCCGTACACCTGAAGCTCAGGCTTTTGCCCGGCGGCATGATCCCAACGTTGCAGCACGAGGCGTGGGTAGTCGACGATGTGGTCGAAATGCAAATGCGTGAAGAAAGCGTGGGTGACATTTACCGGATTTTGGCCTGACTCCAGTAGTCGATGAGCAGCGCCAGGGCCATGATCCAGCACAATTACGTCGTCTCCAATCTCAAGAAGATAACCCGAACTTACCCGATTTAGAGAGGGTGCGGGCGTGCCTGTTCCAAGCAGCGTCAACTTCATTTTTATACCTCTCGTTTGGCCGCTCGGGGGCCCTGTTTCGGCATACTAGATTAACCAAGGCTTGCCAGCCGATCGATCTCATATACTATAGAGTAAATTGAATTAAACAGCATTGTAAAGGATCGAGCCCTCGCGGCGCTTCGGATGGCAAAAAACGAATGTCACAAATCGCACTGAACACGCTCGCCGAATACGTTGCTGAAGCAGCGAAGGCGTCACGCGCGCCAAAGCATGTTTGCGTGCTGGAAGCCTTCACACGATGTATACACTCGGGCCAATTCCGCCCTGGCGAACGCGTGCCTACAGAAACAGAACTTTCGCAACGTCTGCCAGTCAGTCTGGGTACCGTTCAGAAAGCACTATCTAAACTGGCGGACCGTGGTTTGGTCGTGCGTAGCCGGAAAACGGGCACGTTCATTGCTGACCGCCGTTCTCAGGCGCCAGAGGTTCGGATCTATCGTTTCAAAGATCCGACGACTGGGGAAGTACTGCTCCCCTTCACTCGGGTGCTGGGCATTTCCGTCGATAGCTCAACAGGTCCCTGGCAGGATACATCGTCCGCGAAGAGATTTGTTCGAGTGGATCGACTGGTTTGGGCCGAAGAAGACCCACCTGCGTACAATAGCGTCTATGTCGCTTTCAAGTACGGACGCCACTTGTTGAACCTGCCTATTGAAGAACTCCATGGTTCATCTTTCCATCGCACGCTTGTCGATCGCTTCAATTTGCCAACGTTGAATTTGGAGCATCGGCTTGGTTGCCGTGCTCTGAGTGACGATGCTTGCGCTCAGTTGACGCTAGCAAGCGGCACACTTGGCTGCGTGTGGGACATCAAGAGTTATTCGTTCGACCGTGAATCGATCCTCTTCCAAAGATTTGAATTGCCCCCAGGGCACCGTCCAATCGAGATCGCCGAACATTCAACTGGTTACGAATAGAGAATGGCGACCGATCAACTGTAGTCTCGTGACCGAACTAGGGAGTACCGACATGAAGCGATTGATGATTAGCACCGCACTAGCGGTCGCACTTGTCTCCGGCCCTGCAATGGCGGAGTGGAAACCTAAAGGTCCGATCAAGCTTTGGATCGGATTTGGCGCAGGTGGTGGCACCGATACTCAGGGGCGCGCTATCGCCGAGGCTATCGAGAAACTCAAAGGCTGGCGGATCATTCCTGAGAACAAGGCGGGCGCTGGCGGCACCGTCATGGCAGCACAATTGAAGAAGGCCGCGCCAGATGGTCAGACAATCGGCTTTGCCATCAACTCAACCGTCGATTTTGCGACGCTCAAGAACAAGAATCTGTCGATCGACGACTTCACGTATATCACGACCACAGCCGGTTCGCAGATGGCTGTCATCGCCCGCAAGGACAGCGGCTGGACAACTCTTGAGGACATGGTCGCAGCTGCCAAGAAGGGCGAAAAGGTTGTTTGGGCCGGCTGGGGCGACCAGGTTGAAGCTGCCGCAGAAGCAACGGCTAAGCACTACGGCATCACTGTGAATCACCTGCGCGCCAAGGGCGGCAAAGGCACCATGAACGCACTCGTTGCCAAAGATGCAAACCTGGCCTGGAGTGGTGGTGCTCATCGCAAGTTGGTTGCTGCCGGCGAACTTGTCATTTTGGCCTCAGGCGAGGACAAGCCTCTGGCTCAAGCACCAAACGGCAAGACATTGCGCGACTATGGTGTCGAGTTCACGCTCGGTTTTAAGTTCCTGATCATGGGCCCGAAGGGCATGAGCAAAGAAGCTCGTGATGCGATCGCCTCTGCAATTGGCGAGGTCATGTCACAGAAGGATAGTAAGTTGGGTCAATACGTAGCAAAGCGCTATCCGCCTGGCCCGGTACTTATTACCGGTGACAAGCTCAACCAAATGCTGAGAGACAACCAGAAGGCCAATGTAAAGCTACTGGCCAATCTGAAGAAGTAATGACTGAACGCGATACATCGGCTTTGCCTGTGCCGGACCCGTGGAATATTGGGTTCGGCCTTGCGCTGTGCGTTTTCGCACTCGTCGCGCTGTTCATTTGGTTTCCGCGCGACATCATTGGCTCATTTATTGAGACCAACCAGGTTGGCAAGGTTGGGCCAGGAGATGCGTTCTTCCCGGTTCTACTGGCTTCAGCAATTCTAGGGTTGAGCGCCGTGCATTTGCTGTCGACGCTCTTACGTCGTCGAACAGGTGTAGATACGGCTACATCTATCGGCAAGTTAACCACCGCGAACGTTTGGTTCTTAGTTCGGTTTCATCTTGTCGTTCTGTTCGGTGTGCTCACAATGTTTGCACTCGGTCCGATCGTAGTCAGTGCCATCAATGTCATCCATGGCAGTGATCTACAATACAAAGCGCTCGTTGACACGGTGCCGTATAAGTACGTCGGCTACGCCGTTGGTGGTTCCTTGCTCGCACTGCCACTGATTGCCTGGGCTGAAGGTGGATTGCGCCTGCGCTCGATCATCATCGTCTGCGCCATGATCGTCGTGTCAATTTTGATTTTCGACGTTTTGCTCAACAATGTTCAACTTCCCCCCAACGCCGATTACTAACATCCTCGGAAAGCGGCCGAGGCACGCCTAGCAGGTATGCCAAGAATGGAACTTGTTCTCGAATATGTAATACGCGGCGCGCAGGATGTATTTCTGACCTCCGACGGCATATTCGATTGGGTGCCCGTTGCCATGGTGCTGATTGGACTTCTTACCGGGATTGCGGTTGGCGCGACGCCTGGGCTAAACGGTCCGTTCGCCATGGCTTTGTCACTACCGGTGCTGATTTCATATTTCGGTGTGTCTGATGAAGCGCTACTGCCCATTTTAGGCATGCTCATCGGTATAATGAAGGGCGCGACGATAGGCGGAGCCGTTCCTGCAATATTGTTCAATACGCCGGGCACACCTGACGCGTTTCTAACAACACTTGACGGCCACCCCATGGCCAAGAAAGGCCTCGGCCCGAAAGCCATCAAGATTGCGCATTTCAGCTCAGTGACAGGTGACACGTTTAGCGACATCGTCCTGTTCTTAACTGCACCCGTCCTCGCGGTGATGATCGAGAATGTTTTGGATCTGCCCGAAAAATCCGCGCTCATCATTCTTTCTCTCTCGTTCATGGCTGCTGTGGCCGGTAAGTCCCCTATGAAGGGATTGATTGTTGGGTTGCTGGGGATGCTTCTGGCACTGATCGGCAGCACATTGTCTGGCGATGGTCCACGTATGACGTTTGGCATAGACGCACTTGGCAACGGGCTTCCCCTCACATCCGCTGTGCTTGGTGTCTTAGTAATTTCCGAGGTCTTGATCGGCATTGAAGACATGACCCGCACCGGCAAAACGCGCGTTGCCAATCAGATCGAATACAAAAAGGAAAACAACCAACTGCATTGGGCTGACATCAAACAATTGTTGCCGACTATTTTCCGGTCAGCTGCGATCGGAACTGCTGTTGGCGCTCTACCAGGCATTGGCACAACTCTTGCGGCAACACTCGGCTACGACGCAGCCAAACGCGTCTCGAAAGACCCAGATCAGTTTGGCACCGGCGTTCCGCAGGGAGTTTGTGCCACTGAGGCTGCCAATTCGGCCGTCTCTGGAGCCAACCTCATCCCTGTTATGAGCCTTGGCATCCCGGGGAATTTTGCCGCTGTTTTTTTGATCCTTGCCGTAGAATCCGTGGGTGAATTTACACTTGGCCCAAGCGTATTCAAGTTCACGGAAATCAAGGTCATCCCGGATTATGGAACCATTATCAATCAGGACCTCGTTACAGCGTTTGCGATCTTCACGATGATGGTCTTGGCCAATATGTTCAATTGGACGATCGGAGGCGTATTCCTGAGATCCCTCGGCGTGCTGGCTCATGTGCCCAAATCCCTCATGCTTCCGATCGTGTTCCTCATCACGTTAACAGCCGTTTACGCGCAGGATGGTGGCTTCGTTGCAATCTGGGTTGTCACTATATTTGGCGTGCTCGGCTACATACTGCGCAAGCTGGAGATCTCAATTCTTCCATTCGTTATTGGTTTTCTCTTGGCACCGCGGCTGGAAGAATTGATCCGGGGCGGCTACTCGGCATCCGGTGGCGATCCGCTGTTCCTCCTCAAGTCACCAATTGCAGTGGGCTTTCTGCTGCTATCAGTGCTAATCGTGGTCATGGCCGGTCGCTCAACGTCTGAACGAGAATTGCGTCGTGCGGGTGCCTCTTGACCAACGATGCGCCGACAGCACCTCAGCAGGATTTTGCGATTGTCGCCATTCCGGCGGCGTTCGTGTTGTTGTGGAGTAGCGGTTTCATTGCTGCCAAGATTGGTCTGGCACATGCGGAGACGCTGACTTTCCTTGGCCTAAGGTACGCTGTTGTCACGCTGTTGACGGTCGCAGTGGCGCTGGCGATGCGCGCACCGTGGCCAAAGACCTGGGTCGAGGTCGGCCATATTGCTGTTGCCGGCGCACTGCTGCAAGCGCTTTATTTCGGTGGTGTCTGGTTGGCTATGAGTATGGGGATTGGCGCCGGCGTCGCGGCACTTATTGTTTGTATGCAGCCCATACTTACGGCTGCGGTTGTTGGCCCACTGCTCGGAGAGCGCGTATCTTCGCGTCAATGGCTTGGATTGATATTGGGCTTTGCCGGAGTCGCCATGGTCGTAGCTCGGAAATTGGCTCTTGGCCTTGGTACCACTGAAGGAATGGCATGGGCCTTTGTTGGATTGCTGGGCATCACCTTCGGAACGCTCTATCAGAAAAAGTACTGCGCCAAGATGGACCCTCGCTCCGGTTCAGCCATTCAGTTTCTTGTGGCAACCATTTTGATATGTCCGCTCGCGCTGATCTTCGAAGAGGGGATCATCAACTGGACACCTGCATTCTTGGGCGCGCTGGCCTACATGGCAGTTTTCATTTCATTGGTCTCGATGGTGTTGCTGACAATCATGATTGAACGTGGTGCTGTCTCGCGGATGACCAGCATGTTTTTCCTTATACCGCCGGTCGCCACGCTATTTGGCTACTTGATCCTCAGTGAGCCGGTCGGTCAAGTGGCGCTCGCAGGCATGGCGGTTGCCGTCATGGGGGTCGCACTCGTCGTCGCGCCAGAAAGAAAGATGTAGCCCCTTCCGCTCGATGGCACGCGCTCTTCTCTATCTAAGCCTTACCGGAGCTTACCCACGACCGAAATTTCGTATCGACTAACATTTTTGAGGTTGATGACCGCTGCTGGTGGTGGTGCTGGCGCCACCTTTTGGCTGATTGTTGCGGGTTTCCTCGGCATGTCGACCAAATTCGTCGAATGTACGCTTGGCGTGAAATATCGCAACGAGGACCCAGACGGATCTGTGTCCGGTGGACCAATGTACTACCTGACACGTGGATTTGCAGAACGCGGCATGCCCGGCTTCGGGAGGGCGCTGGGCACGTTTTATGCAATCGGCATCTTCGTCGGTGCGCTAGGCATTGGCAATGTGTATCAGTCAAACCAAGCCTATGTGCAGCTCAACAGTGTTTCAGGTGGCGCACTCGATGGCCTGGGCTGGCTGGCCGGACTTGCCCTCGCGGGCATGATTTCGTGGTCTTACTACGGGCCAAAGGGATGGACCTATTTGCTCGGAGAAGATGCGATGGGACAGACGGTCTACAAATTGATATTCTGCGCCTTCGTAACTCTCTGCTGCATCGTCCAACTCGGGCCTATCCTTGATATCTCGGACGCTCTGGTTTTCCTGATCTGCGTGCCGAATATTCTTGGGCTTTACGTCCTTGCCCCAATTGTCAAACGCGAAATGGGCTCCTATTTCGAAAGGCTAAGGAGCGGAGAGATCAAGAAATATAGGAACGCTTGAATGCCTCGATTTCCTAAAGGACTGCGAGGGCATGCTGGAAACTGTGCGACCTTGCTGTCGATTCTAGCAAGTTGCGGGGAGGCATAAACGGGACCGTTTCACCCCCAAGAACGGAAATAACTAGATCGGGGAAAGTCAAGATTGACCTCCCCGCTCGAACGTCTGTTGAGTGGACACATTGCCATTGAGTCCGCGCGGAGTTTCAGCGAGCTGGTCGCTTCTGCGCAACTCGCGCAACCACAGAGCACCAAGTAAGAAATGATCGGATGTTGTTGTAGCAATCAAATTCCTGTTGACGGCCACAATTCGCACAACGATATCGTTGACTATTGTTCTACATCTTGGCTTACGAGCCAGTCAAAAATTGGGTCGATTTGCGCCGCGACCATATCTCGTCCTGTCACCAATGTGGCATCGCTAGACATGACCATCTCTGCGAGCTCTGTTGCAGGCGGATCAGCAACGATATCAACAACACACTTCGCGGCCGCCACATCCTCAGCCGCGAAGGGAGATGCGTCGTCCTTCTTCATGCCGAGAGGCGTAGCGTTGACAAGGATATCAAAACCGCTGCCTCCGTTCCAGACGGAGGCATTCGCAGCAGTGGACGGTCCCATTGCCAGGCGTCTAAGTGCCGCGTCGATCGCCAGCTTGTCGATCGCCTCATCGTGCACAGCAATACGGCGGCATCCAGATACCAACAACGCATGAGCAATTGCCGTACCCGCACCTCCGAAACCAAACATCAGAATGCTTGCGTCGCTTATTTCAAACCCGGCTATGGTGAGAGCCCGTACAACGGCAATGCCATCGAATTGTGCGCCGGCTAGTTCACCGTTCTCCATGCGTTTGACCGCGTTTACACTACCGATCAGCGACGCCGTTGAAGACACTCTCGCTAGGTGTGAAAGGACGTTTCGTTTGTGCGGCATCGTTACCATTAAGCCGTCGATTGAAGAATCGTAGCGCACCTTTCTCATCAATGCTGCAAGGTCTTCCGGCTCCACGTGACGTACATCGACATGCGCCTCAATCCCGGCAACGGCCATGCGCGCCTCCAACATACCGGGTGTGCGGACGCTCGTAATGGGCGCGCCGATCATGATATACTGCCTCGCCTTGGCGTCCTGGCCTAAATCAGCCAAACTTGTAGACGCCGAGGTTCTTGAAGAGTGTGTAGATGCGGTCCGCATAAGCAGAAAACTCCGGATGCTCACCAAGGTAGGCAGGTCGCGGGCGAGGTAGCTCGATGGCGATTTCGTCGACAATCGTTCCCGGGTTCTTCGACATAACAAGGACGCGGTCGCTCAACCCGATCGCCTCTTCGATGCTGTGCGTAATAAGGAGAACTGTCTTTCGGGTGTCGAGCCAGAGCATCTCGAGATCGTGGCGGATCTGCGTACGAGTGATCGCATCCAGCGCTCCGAAAGGCTCATCCATCAAGAGCATAGTAGGCTCGTGCACTAGAGCTCGGGCGATTGACACACGCTGTCGCATCCCGCCGGACAACTGCCACGGATAGCGATCTTCGGCTCCGACCAGATCAAGCTTTTGAAACAACGCCATCGCTCGGCGATGCGTTTCCTCTTTATCCAAGCCTCGGATTTCCTGTTGTAGCAATACGTTCTTAATGGCTGTCCGGAATTCAAGCAGCAGATGATCCTGAAAAACAATACCGACTTCCGAGATGGCACTGGTCAGCGGTTTGCCGTCGATTTCGACGGAACCTGCGGAAACAGGCTCCAGGCCTGACACGGCGAGTAACGTCGTGCTCTTGCCGCAGCCGGAGGGACCGATCAGACTGACAAACTCCCCGGGCCGGATATCGAGATCAATCGGTCCCATGGCATGGTGCGCCGATTGGCCTTCCCCATAGATTTTGGTGATGCCTCTTGCGACGATCGAGACGCCTGTGCTCACTTCCATAGAGACAAATTTCCTCAACGTCTACGCCATGGCATCAATCGCCATTCGGCAAGAGACATAAGGCCATTGAAGATCAACGCAACGATCGCGACGGCGACAAGACCGCTGAAAAGAAGGCTCATGTCCATGAAGCTGGAAGCCCGCATAATCATGAAACCGAGACCCTCATTGGATGCTATGAATTCGGCAATTATAACACCCTCAACCGCCTTGACGATACCAATTTTCATGCCGGCCACAATGTAACCCATGGACGCCGGTAGTCGCACATATCGAAAGGTCTGCCAGTCGGTTGCGCCCATTGAGCGAGTTATATAGGTCAGCCTCGGATCCATTGCGCGGAAGCCTGACATTGAATCGACGAGAACTGGAAAGAAGCACATCAGAAAAACAATTAAAACACTGACCATTGGGTTCACACCAAACCAGATGATAAGGATCGGTCCGATAACGGTCTTGGGCATGATATTGAGAAAGACGATGACCGGATAGAGGCCGCGTTCCAAGGCCGGCACTGAGACAATTATAAGCCCGAGTGGGACGGCGATGGCAACGCCAAGTAGGAAGCCTGCGAAAATGGTCAGCGATGTTGTCCAGGCATGTGCCGCGATCGTAGGGAAGTCCGATTGAAGTCGATAAATAAAGTCCGTTGGTTTGGGCACCAACCAAAGCGGCACGTCGAACACGGTAATCAGGATTTCCCATAGTCCCAGGAAGATCGCAACTGAGATAGCGGGATAAACCAAAGATCCGATCCAGCCGACACGCGATGCCAAACGAAAGAAAGTGAGCAGCAGTGAGCCGCGAGAGGCACGCTCAGCAGTTGCAGCCGGGCTATGTGTCTGCGAAACCTTCATGTTGTCCGTTCTGTCAAAACGAAAAAGTGGACGCGTTCGCCCACCTTCGCGCGCGAGAGGCAATTACGGACAGGTAACCGGTTTGGCAGGCAGAGCATCCTGTGAGTAGTAGTCGGTGATCGGTTTTGTCGTCGGGAATTTCATAGCGGTAGTCATGACTTTGTATGTCGCTTTCCAAGAGTCCGGCGACGTGACCCCGATCAAGTCTCCGGAACCACCAGGGCAGACGGACGAAAAACTATAGGGTGCGCTGGTCAGTAGCGCTTCGCGTGATTTCTGCGATTCTGGGAAAATCTCCTTGAGTGCATCGACGGCGGCTTCAGGATTTTCCATCGCCGCTCGCCACCCGCGCAGAGTCGCATAAACAAACCGTTTGTAGAGATCTGCGTTCTTCGCCAACTTGTCTTCACGCGCGATCAGACTGAGGCTCACCAGTGGGACACCATGATTGTAGAAGTACAGGTTGCTAGCCTTAATGCCCTTAGCCGCCAATGGCACGACCACGTTTTCCGGCGTCTCTGCTACCGCGTGAACGCCACCGGATGTCAGCAGCCCAAGATTGGCACTTTGGGCAGCGGTAACAATTTCGACGTCGCTCTCTTTGATGCCGTTTGCTTTCAGGAAGACAGACATTAGCGGGACCATTGCAGTGCCGGAGGCGACTGCCACCTTCTTGCCCACCAGATCCTTCGGAGCGGAGATGCCGGAGGAGTCCAGATAGACAATGCCGAATTGTCCAGCCTTCCAAATCGTCGAGATGATGCGGATCGGAGCACCCTTGGACGCGACGTTCAATGCGGCACCAGCATCAGCATAACCAAGGTCGGCCTGGCCTGTGGCAACCAGTTGCGCGGCGACCGACGATCCGCGTCCTTCCTCCAAGGTCACATCCAGATTTTCCTCGGCGTACAAACCGGCCTTCTGGGCCATCGCGAAACCGAGATGGGCAGAGTCCGCGCGCCAGTTCATGGTAAGTGTAATCTTGTCCGCCGCTTGCGCCCAGCCTGCCAGTGCGGTCACTGCCGTGGCCAGAACAGCGATTTTTGACAGATGCTTCTTCATGTTTCACTCCCTTACTTCAAAAGAAATAGTGTGTCGACGTCGCCTGGGGAATCGGGCTCGTATCATCGCCGCCTCCAGTCATCGCCGTCTCCAGGGCAGGAGGAGGTGTTCGGCGAGAGTAACCGCGTAGTTCAGGAGTACGCCGATGGCGGACCCCACCACCAATGTGGCAAAAATCAGCGAAGTGTCAGCATTGTCCATCGCGCGCAACACGATGTAGCCAAGCCCGTTTCGAGAGTTTAGCCACTCCACCACGATCACGACTGTGACCGCGACAACAATTGTAATCTTGAAACCAGAAAAGATACTCGGCGCGGCAGAGGGCACCTGGATTTTCCAGAAAGTCTGCCAGGGTGTCGCTCCCATCGAACGGCTGATATAAAAGAGCCGCGGATCGACAGACTTAAAGCCAGCTACGCTGTCCACAAGAATTGGGAAGAATGTAATCAGCCCGGTCAAGAGCACTTTAGGGAACGTGCTGTAGCCGAACCACACCAACATCAATGGCGCCAGCGTAATCTTTGGAAGCCCCTGAATGAAGACTACCAGCGGATAGAGTATCTGTTCCAAGCGCCTTGAACTAGCAATCGCAAATCCCAACACGACACCAGGTATGGCGCCAGCTATGAAGCCGTAGACAATCAGTTTCGTTGTGATCGCACCATGAAACAGGAAGCGCTGATACTCGGCAAAAATGCGTGGCAGGAAATCCGATGGCGGCGCGAGAATGTGGGTCTCAACTTGGAGGCTGTGAACGAGCATCTCCCAAATGAGGAGTAGTCCGACGAACCAGAGACTAGGATCGATCAGGCGTCGCAAGGCAATTGTCATGCGGCGCCTCCAGAATTGAGATGATCGACCCGATGAGTGGCGTCAGCAGCCACTTGTCGCGACCATGAATTTCTCTGACGAATGCGCAAGAGCCAGATAGAGGAAAGCTCACTGGCCGCCCATGTCAGTTCTCGTGATAAATCCTCATAACGCTCAGGCACGAGGCGCTGGATCGGACCGGCGACGCTGATTGTGCCGGCAACTTTGGCATCTTCGCTCTGGCTCGCATAAAAGGGAACGGCAATCGCAGCCGTACCGCCCTCGCCCTCATCAACCGCCGTTGCGTAGCCTCTTCTCCTCGTTTCCTTCAGATGTACACGCAGGTCATCAACGCTTGATAGTGCGCGCGGACCAAGCGGGTGGGTGGCCTTAAACCCTCGGGCACAGGCAATCCGCAGGGCCTCCTGTTCGGACAGCGTTGCGAGCCAAGCCTTGCCGTTCGCCGTAGCGTGCAAAACCAAATCCTGTCCCATATCCGGGTCGTACCGCAAACCAGCCTTCGCGCCTTGCGCGTGCGCAACCCAAACAAGGTTTTCGCCTTCGACTAAGGCTAGTCTGCAATACTCATGAGTCCGTTGGGCCAGCTTATCCAACACGATCTGCACGACGTCCGGTACTGCGCGAGCGTCGAGATTGCGGAAAGCAAGCGTGCAGAACCTGAGAGACAGAGCATATCTCTGTGTTGCCTCGTCCTGCATCACCCAGCCGCGCGTGAGCAATGTCGCAAGAATGCGATGCGCGGCACTGTTCGGAAGTCCTACCCGCTCGGCAAGCTCGGCCAATTCGACCGGTTCTGCCTCGTCGGCAAGAGTTTCCAGAAGTCCAAGGCAGCGCTCGACAGCAGCAACTGTCATACAGAAAATTTCCTCCAAATAGGGATGCTATAGAATCTTATTCAGAAATGGAATAGAGTTTCAATAAAGAGATTGCGGTCGGTTTGCCGATGCATTTTGCATGTTCAGGAGGTGAGGCTTGAGTCTTTTAGGCCATGGGGCTGTTGCCATTTGGCACGACATTGCTCCGGAAGGCAGGGGCGACTTCTATGCTTGGCATGGCCAAGAACACATGCCCGAGCGCGTCGGTATTCCGGGATTCCAGCGCGGTCGTAGGTACATTGCAGTCGATGCAGACCTGGAATTCTTTAATCTGTACGAAACCGCGTCACCGGCAGTTTTGTCCGGTAAAGACTACCTGGCTCGCCTCAATGCTCCAACTCCATGGACGCAAGCAGCCGTCAGGCATTTTAGAAATGTCGCGCGATCCCTATGTCGCGTTACTCTTTCGGAGGGGTACGCGCAGGGGGGACTTGTGGCGACGTGGCGCTACGACCTCTCCGGCGCAAAACCGGATACACACGAGGAGATGGCAAAAGTCCTGCTACGCAACATCCAAACGTTTGAAAGTATAGCCGGAACACATTTGCTCATGGCAGACGCCGAGGCCAGCTCCACGGTAAATGCTGAAGAACGAGCGAGAGGTCAACGCAATGAAGTACCGGGCAACATTATGCTTGTCGAGGGATGGGGAGATGTCTCGGTTTTTGCGGATACGTGCCGTTCAATTACCTCTCCAGAGGCCCTGAAGGCTGCAGGAGCAACTGGGAATATTCAGCTTGGCATCTACCAACTTCAAGCGACAGTGGCTCGACTCGATATCAATTGACCGCCGTACGCTCGTTTGCATTTCTGCATCGATCGTCCCAGTTCATTGGGATTGATCGTTAGACCTCGTGCAAATCGGTAACCAAAAACTAACAATCTCTCCTACCCTCGAGAGTAAACCTACCCTTTGGAGTAGTGCGGTCGCGCCTGGATGGATCGAGACCGACATCAATGAGCAGGCAAAGCCAAACACTGAAGCTCCGACGCTTGCTGTCAGGCGCGGCGCGGAGTTGCCGTTGTTGGTGCTGTGTGCGCAGCTTGCGTCATTTTCGCCCAAAACATTAGCTACCGCCGGGCGAGGTGACCATTGAATGTCCATAGTGCCCAAGAGGCAAGGATGGCGATGACGCCCGCAATTATAATTACTCCGGGTGTAGCCTGTAATCGTTCAAAATATTGGGTGTAGAAGTGAATTGCGCCGAACGTGACCGCGATGTTCAGCACTGCCCGTCGCGCCGTCAGCGCTCCCCAAGCTCCAACACTAATGATACCAACCGCCCAGGCAGCTGCAAATACGTCGGCCGGTATCGTCAAGGTCTGTGCCTTGAAAGCGTCAACCGCCGCTTTCCAAGCTTCATATTTTGACATGATTTTCTCGGTATCAGAGGTAACAACGTTCCAACGTGGACCCCAGAGAAAAAGACCGACCACATCGCCCCAGAGCGAGCCGATCCAGAACGCCATGTTTGTCCAAATCAAAGCGAGCTGACCAAGTGTTCGGGCATGACGGGCTATGCGTTCGGAAAACTGAAGAGAGGCTGCAAATGCCAGAACAGCGAAGAGGCCCATTTGTAGAATAGTGAGCGTCACCTCGTAGATTGCAACGCCATAGGCTGCGTGGCTGTAGAAGGTGCGAGATGACAACGAGGCGGCCAAGGGCACCATAGCTATTGCGGTCACGAAACGAACGTCCAGTATCAGGCCGCATGCAATAGCGATCGCTCCAGCATAGTGCAATGCCAGCCACTCCAAACCCAATTTGCTCTCGGTCGTCAGGACGCCGGCAACATGAGTTCCGGCCCCAAGTAGAAGTATCCAGCCGCCCAACAAGGAGAGGGATTTTGGCCCGAAACGAAATATCATCCAGCCCAATGCGGCTGTTGGCAGGCCGAGAGCGGCACCAATAACCAAGCGCTCTGTACGACCTTCAAATAATAGTCCAGCAAGAGAGACGATTGCGAGTGTCGCGCCGATGATTGCCGTGGCGTTGGCCACAATTTGCAAGCGCGCGCCCCCTCGAAGAAGTGTGATGGCGCCTGCAGTGGTCAGGGCCACGCCTATGGCTGAACGTGCTATATTATCTTCAAGCCATGTCACAGTGCCACCGATTACCATCACGATGCCTGCGAACAGCGCGAGATTAATGGCGTAACTGACCATTGTTTCTCTGGCGCGCTGCTTCAACTCTCGTGCGCCGTCGGCAGTGAGTGTGCCGTCCTTGACTGCCCTATCCAAATCAACAAGCCATTGCATACGATAAAGCTTTATCTTTCTACCTGTCGTGGCCATTGATTAGCGTCAAATGGGACCGACGCTAATTGTGTTACTGGCCGCTTGCACCAGAGACGACAATGAAATTGACGTTGCAGAAACCGAAAGGCTTTGTCATTCGCGAGGCCGGGTATAAGGCTTCAAGCCCGAAAGCATGGTCTCCCCTGCATAGGCAGCAGCACTGAGGTGAGCCGCTGAAAACTCGCCTCGCAGGTGGATTCCACCGGTAGTCCTATTTCTCTTCCTAGGGCTCTCCAAGTGGCAGCAACTATTTTGGCCGTGTTCCTATGGAAGATCACCGACCTTCACTTGATCGCACTTAGCTGGCTGGGAGCGGGCTTCGTATTCTTCGAAACTGGCAGGCGTTACTCGCGACATCATCTCAGACTACAAGCCCATCTAGTCTTATTCCTCTCTCTGGTCGTTGTTTCTGCCTTCAACCTTCGGATTATTCCCTATCAGGGCTGGCCGCCGAGCGGAGCCGTTCCTGCATTGTGTCGCATTGTCGGTCCAAGCATTGCAGTGTTTGCCTATGTCTACTGTCGCGCTGGCTTCGATTGGCGACCGCCTCAGTTTAGCCGAACCGAACAATTGGTTGGTCATTACTCGTCTGCCATCGTGACGGCGTTGATGGGCCTATTCCTCCGGCGAGAAGTGGTTCACTCGATCGTTGCACTATCTTGGCTCGCACTCGCTTTACTGATCTTCGAGTTGGGTAACAGACTGACCCAGCCACTACTTCGCACTCAGGCTTACGTCCTTCTATCGATAGCGTTTTTGGGCCTCCTCTCGATAAATTTATATGAATTTTATCCCTTGACCGGGCCAGCCGTCACCGATCTTTGGCAAGTTATCTGTCTCGCAGCTATTGCGTTCTACTACGTCATCTGGCGATTGCTGACCGCCTCTGCGCCCAACTCTTATCGTTGGGTCTTGCTCTTTTCGAGGTCGGAAAGTGGTTGGCGCGACCTTGTGGAGAGTTGCGTCTCGACTTCACGCATCTTGGCGGCGTACTGCTTTTCGATTTCAAGCAACTTTGCGGCGTGCCGCGTCTCCAAATCGGTTGCGGTGTTCATGTAGGTGAAAAGACCGATCTCCAACGCTATCAGGGATAGAAATGACAACTCCGCCGCCCGCGAGAAAATACTTTTCGAACCAATCCAAGCCTCCACCGACCAACTTGCTCTGGGTCAAACACCAGTCGCCGTGAACGAAAGTTACGAAGTCTCCGACGTCAAAAGCCCGAGTTGCTCGACTCTGTCCGCCGTTTGTCAGTGAACATGAGCCTAGTTTGATGTGTGTCATTGCTCCCGGCGCCAAGCGGTTGCAATGATGATTGCCCACGTATCGTGTCAGTCAACGCAATGCCCACAGGGCCAAGATATGA
The DNA here is from genome assembly GCA_051009975.1 of Hyphomicrobiaceae bacterium. Taxonomy (GTDB): domain Bacteria; phylum Pseudomonadota; class Alphaproteobacteria; order Rhizobiales; family Hyphomicrobiaceae; genus Tectiglobus. The sequence goes on along the minus strand of JBPCWA010000409.1, from coordinate 7,770 downwards.
GAGATTTCACAGAACTTGAACTTTTTCCCGTGGCAAATGGTTATGTCGTTCTCGCCTCCCGATGGCAGCTCTTGGCTGTTATCATTTAGGCAGTTTGGCGAAATCGATTTACTCGATTTCCTCGATTTGCGGGAGTTTCCAGCGCTGGTCGAAATACGGCTTTGTCGGACCGTAAAACCGAAAGTAGGGGAACCACGCGCGGGCCGGGATCGATTTGATCCAATTTCCCTTCCAGTCGGCGGGCGGTGCTTTGGGGCCACTTAGGATCGGCGTTGTTCCGTCCGGCAGTGAGCGTACTCCTTTATGGCGTGAATCCCGCTCCGCCCATTCTTGATCAGTGCGCACCATTCCGCGGGTATCGACGTCATAGACGGTGATCGCCCAGAAGATCTCCACCGGCGGATTCGGCGGTACGTTGATCACGTTGGAGCGATCACCTGCGAGGGCGCGCTCTTTTGAGTCGAGAAACATACCGTTCTGACCTGCAATCGGATGGCAGCCCAGGTCAGATCGCCGTTGCCATGCTTACCTACTTCTTCTCGCGCTGGCTCTCGCCGAGACTCGTCTATTTTATGGAGCAACATCCAGGAATTGCGCTACTGATTGAGTCAGCAAATGACAAATCGGCGTTTAAAAAATTGGATTGTCGATCAGGCAAGTTCGATGGGACGGCGGCATTGTCAGAAACTGTCTCATTGATTGGCAACGCTATTTCGAGATTGGCTTCACGCTCTAAAACTATAGTCTTTGAACCTGCACCAAGGTCGAGTGGGCGCTGCTTCCCTGGCCGAGCCGTGACGTTCCAGTATCGCGCGTGAGCACATTGGGATTGCCTTGTCGATCGTCCCCATTATCGTCAGGGTCAAACCAGGCGCCGGTCGGTATCGCGATCACGCGCGGTCGGATATTTGACGTTACCTGGGCGCGCGCAGTGCAGGCGCCACGATCGTTAAAGACGCGCACGAGATCGCCGTCCTCGATCTGCCTTTTCTGAGCGTCTTCAGAGTTGATGGCCATTAGAGATGGGCGGGCTCCATCGACGTCGGCGAGGGCGGCTTCGAGCTGGCTGTGCAGCTTATCACCCGGCTGTGGTGAAACCAGATGCAAAGGAAAACGCGCGATCTCATCACTGCCGAGCCAGTCGGTCGGCGGGCGCCAACACGGGTGACCCGGGCAGTCATCGTATCCGAAGCTGTCTATTGTCTCGGAGAAAATCTCGATCTTGCCTGATGGTGTCGCGAGCGGGGCGGCGGATGGATCGTCCCGAAACGCTGCAAAAGGTACGCTAGCGTACTGCGGTCCCGCAATCGGGAGTTCGACCCAGTTCTGCTCGCGCAACTCATTAAATCCTGGGACTTCAATTCCCTCGGCCGAAACATTCTGGCGGAAGCGGTCGTAGAGATGCCGAAGCCAACCTTCAGCGTCACGGCCTTCCGTGAAGGTCTCGGTGCATCCCAGACGTTCTGTCAACCCGGCAAAGATGTCGTAGTCATCACGCGCTTCGCCGACAGGTTCTATCAATTGCGGCATGTTAAATAGGAACGAATCACTCGGCGCCCGCCCGATGTCTTCGCGCTCGTATGGCGTCGTGGTGGGAAAGACGATGTCCGCACGCTTTGCCGTCGCAGTCCACCACGGTTCATTGACGATGATCGTATCCGGTTGCTGCCATGCCTCCGTCAGGCGGTTAAGGTCCTGATGATGGTGGAATGGATTGCCACCCGCCCAATAGACAAGGCGGATGTCGGGATATGTGCGGGACTGACCATTGAAATCGTAGGGTTCACCTGGATGCAGCAACATGTCGGCGATCCGGGCAACGGGAATGAAGTCCGAAATCGGGTTCTTGCCCTGCGGGAGTGTCATGCCATCGAGGCGCTTTACCGGAACACCTATGGCACCAATCGCGCCGTAGCCGTAACCAATGCCGCCGCCGGGCAAACCGATCTGGCCAAGCATTGCAGCCAACGTCGCCGCCATCCAATAGGGCTGTTCGCCATTTTGCGCGCGCTGCAGTGACCAGGCGACGGTAATCAGCGTCCGTTTGGCGGCCATACGGCGCGCCAGGTCATGGATCGTATCGGCCGGTATGCCGCAAAGCGGCTCGGCCCATTCCGATGACTTCGGTTGACCGTCGGTTTGCCCAAGAAGGTAAGAGCGGAACTTGTCATAGCCGGTCGCACAGCGCTTCAGAAATTCCCGGTCGCAAAGATCTTCCGTCTCAAGCACGTAAGCGAGTGCCAGCATAAAAGCGGTATCGCTGCCGGGGACAATCGCCAACCAGCTCGCCTCAGATGGCGCGTCTGTCCTTTGCGGGCTGACGTTGACGAGTTCCATCCCATTGTCGGCATACAAATTCAGCCAGTTGGTTGTTTCGTGGCGGGTCACGCCTCCCATGCTAACCTGTGCGTTCTTTGCGTTGATGCCACCGAACATCACCAGAAGCTCGGTGTGTTCGGCAATCATCGGCCAGCTGTTATGCTCAGCGTGCATCAGTTTCAGGAAGTTTAAGCCGAGCACGTGCGGCATGATTGCTTGCGCCGCGCCGGTGCTGTAGCTGGCATACGACGAGACGTAACCGCCGGTACAATTCAAGAATCTGTGGATCTGGCTCAACGCATGATGGAAGCGGCCGGCACTTGCCCATCCATAGGAGCCGCCGAATATCGCACCGTTGCCATGTTCCTTGCGCACTCGATCGAATTCGGTGGCGGCGATATCCAGCGCTTCGTCCCAAGGCACTTCAATGAAGTCATCAACGCCCCGCCGGTCACGCGCACGCCCAACCTCATCCTTGATCCAACCGCGTCGAATGGAAGGGCGCATCACGCGAGAACTGTGATGGACGGCTGCCGGAACCGCATCGGAAATTGAAGATGGAGTGGGATCGGCCGTAAAAGGGCTGACGGATACAATCTTACCATTGTCCGTTGTGACCTTGAAGGCACCCCAATGGCTCGATGTAACCCTAGTCTGTGCATCACCCATTACACCATCCAATGCTCGCAATAAATCGCCAATTCAGAACGACCAGCTACTCATAGAGTCAGCTTAGGTGAGACAACCGGAACTTTTCAACAAACATTCAAGCCTGACATCACTTGCCCGGCTAGTTCCGCTTTTGTGAAGGGTTTCGGATGCCGGCCACCACGGCTCCGGCAACACGCATCAGGGCCGGCGCTCGACATAAGCGCTGACGCGTAGTTTCTGACGAAAGGCTGCAGCTCTGATTGACATGCAACAAAGTTGTTGCGCAATGAGGCATGGGCGTTACATATGATCCTCAATTGAGCGTGGTGTTTCGATCGCTTGCCGACGACACCCGTAGACAGATTCTTGATGAGCAACGAGTGCGAGACGAACAAAGTCTATTTGAGCTGTGTGCTCGCCTTATTGAGAACCACTCGATCAGTCTGACACGTCAAGGTATCACACGGCATCTGAACACTCTCGAAGAAGCTGGCTTGATCGAAATCTCTTGGAAAGGCCGCACCAAATTTCACTCATTGAGTGCCAGCGATCTTGAGCACAAAGTCAAGCCTTGGCTGCGGCCATTTTGGAGCGGGGAATCCTCATGAAGATGTACATCAAGAGTGTGTTTGTAGATGACCAAGATAAGGCGCTCGCATTCTATCGCGACACACTTGGCTTTGTTGTCAAACATGATATCCCATTGGGAGAGTACAGATGGCTCACTCTTACCTCTCCCGAAGAGCAGGACGGCGTGGAGCTGCTTTTGGAGCCGAATCAACACCCAGCAGCGCGCGCATTTCAAGAGGCGCTCGCAGCTGACGGAATCCCCTGTACTTCATTCAGCGTTGATGACATCGCCTCCGAGCATCAGCGACTACAAGATGCGAAAGTCTCATTCACTCAACCTCCTGTAAAAGCTGGAGGTGCAACCATGGCGGTGTTTGATGATACCTGTGGCAACCTGATCCAATTGATCCAACTCGATTGAACAACAGCCCGAGGCGTTTATAAGCCGATGAGAAGCGAAACGTCCGACACAACAGCAGCAAACTGTCCAACACCGAGTCCGCTCTGATCCAAGACCGGAAGCGTCCAAAGTGAGGCGGCGCAACCTATCTCGAAAGCCTCGCGCAGTATGCCGGATTACTATGCCTTTACGCCGGAGGCCACCGTCGAAAACTGGCACGCAGAATTGCGCCAAATTGTTGTCGATCTCCTAGTCTTGCCATTCGCTCCGATAACTACCCAGGATATTATGTGCGAAACGAATCTAGCCCAGCTCTCTCTTCCCGCCCCATCAAGCGTTCCAATGTCACCACCAATTGGCGAGGGTCATCAAACTTTAACGGCGCGAATCCAGAACGCAAGGCGTCGGCTATCTGAGACCTGTTCTGCCGTCGTAAGCGCTGGGCGCCGCTCACCAAAGTGACCCCAAGCCGTCATTTGCCGGCTCTTGAAGGCCCAAGCACGTATGTCGGACCGCACCATTATCTCGTGCATGGCGAAGCAACGCCGCGATTTCGGATGTCCAGTTGGCCGCGGATCAAGAATTATAGGAACCTTGAAGATCGTCAGCGTCTTCACAACGCTGCTGTAAAAGCTGGTATTCCGGAATAACGGCGACATGTGATTTTATGATTGGTGCAAAGTTGGTCGGACGGCGACAAGGTCGGTGCTGGTTCAATCCCTGAGGTCCACGACAATTACTTGGTGCCCCTGAGTCGCGCATGCTTCCATGCCAACGAGACATGGCTCAAACTTCGCAAAGAATGGGCTCACCTGGTGGCGACGCAACTGCTTGACGAGAACAACCTCGTGATCCTCATCGACGCAGTGCACCTGGAAGACGTTCTTGGCCAGATCGATACCGATGGTCTGAACTTGCTGCATGTGGACGCCCTCTCAAATGATCCGCATTGAAACGAACACCCTACACCAGCCAGCTGACCAGCCACCCGTGAGGGGCGTCGTCGTCCACAGCACCACTTTCAGTCACGATCACGACGCCGCAAAGACGGCTAGCTGCGGGCGGCATCATCATTCTAAATCTTAGCTTCAGCCATCGTCACTTCGAGAAGCAGATCTCTGAGCCAGATATGGCGGGGCTCACTGTCAAAGCGGGGGTGCCACATCGCCACGACTTCGAACTCTGAGGCTGCAAGCTCGGTGTCGAATACCCTTAGTTCGGACCGTCTTAGTCCGACGAGCCGCTCAGGCACGAAGGCCAAGTAATCCTCGGTTCGAAGCAGTCGAAATAGATCTGCGAAAGTTGGGAGAACTGCCGCTATGAAACGCGATACGTTGGCCGCGGCAAGCGCGGCGTCAATCGGACCAACAAAGCTGTATCCACTCGGGTCAACAAGAAGATGGTCACATTCTGCAATCCGATTCACTGGCAGAAAACTCTCTTTAAACCGGTGCTTCTTCCGACCGACACAAACGTAGCGCTCCTGGAACAGAGTGAGTGTCTGCATCTCTGGAATAACGGTCTCGCGGGCGCAAACACAGACGTCAACCTCACCACGGATCAGTTGTTCAGCGAGCCGCACCGGAGAGCGCGGCATCGCTGCGATCCGGCTCTTTGGCGCAAGCTGTCGGATTAAGCGGACGGCCGGCACCACGACCGCCTGCTGCATGTAGTCACTAGCGCTTAGTCGAAATGTAACCTGGGCGGTCACCGGCTCAAAAGCTCCCGGACGCAATATGTCCTCAGCTTGATGTACCAGCGCCTTGATTGGAACTGCCAGTTCTTCGGCGCGCGGTGTTGGAAGAAGCCCGTGCGACGTTCGCAAAAAGAGTTCATCGCCGAAGGTCTCGCGCAATCGCCGCAGCATGCCGGATGCAGTCGGCTGAGTCACGTTAATCCGCGCCGCCGCACGGCTAACGCTCAGTTCATCAAATATCGCATCGAAGGCAACGAGCAGATTGAGATCAATAGACCTGATATTGGCCACGGCAATATTCCTCATAGCAAATGACGATTGGATTAATATCACGTGTCACGGCAAACTGAAATCGCGTCACGGGATCTCCGGGACGTTTAGATCAGCGAAGGAGTTGAATGATGACAACCGAGATCGTGACATTCGGAATTGGCAATGGACTGCAGCGTAGCGATGTCGTGGCCATGTATGATAAGAGCGTGCCTACATGGAAAGAGAACCAGGATCTCCGGCACAAGAGCTTTCTCTACGATGCTGAACGTGAAGTTGGTGGCGGGATCTATCTCTGGCACTCGATCGACGCAGCGAAGTCTGCCCACGGGCCTACCTTCCAAAATCGAATTCAGGAAGTTTTCGGCAGCCAACCAGAGTTTCGCTACTTCGAGTCGCCCGTCGTGATTAACAATCATGGTAAAGCTAACGTCGAACCGACTTCGTAACCTATCGCGAACCGGTACGAAGCTTTGTGTCGTCGCCTTGGCAAATGGGCATCGCGACGATGCTCCCAGTAATCCTCAATGACCCGTTCGGGTCAAAATTCGAAAGGTTTCGCAAAAGCGGACTTGGCCTCGAGTTGAGTTGCTGCATCGCAAGAACGTCGAGAAGTCCACCTAGCAGACGAGTTGTCGGCGCGCGAAATGTTCTTTACGAATAGATCAGGTGAGAGGCTGAGCTTGAGCGACTCGGCTTCGAATGCGATGGCGGCCAGATTGGGCATTGCTATATTCTCCAGAACCTCGCTGACCAGGGCATGTGCGCACGCGAGCATTGATCGACAACGGAGGACTTCGAAATGCAGCGGATAATTTGGATACTCTGGTTGTCAGTTCTACTGCTTGGTCCGGCATACGGGGAACCGATTGCAATAGATGTCAGGAAGACTGCAACATGCGGGTGCTGTCAGGCCTGGGTCGACCGACTGAAGGCTGCTGGTTTCGAGGTAACGACCGAAAATATGTTCATGGGCAGTTTGATGAAGTTCAAGCTCGACCATGGGATTTCCGCCAAACATGCATCATGTCATACCGGTCGTATTGGCGATTACACCATCGAGGGTCACGTACCAGTACGCGAGATCAATAAGTTGCTGAAGGAGCGCCCCGATGCTGTTGGCCTTAGCGTGCCAGGCATGCCCATTGGTTCGCCGGGTATGGAGGTCGGCACCGAGCGAGAGGCGTACACCGTGCTGCTGATAAAAAGGGATGGTTCGTCCGAGATTTTCGCGACCTATTTTGCGAAGCAGTGACCGCTTGGATTGCGCCTGGAATTGGTTGCGCTCTTCGAAGCGATCGACGTCGAACTCGCAGAGCAATCTTTTTGGACTGTCGATGGTTGCCCAGTCTTCGAAATACTGGATAGGCAGCGTCTCATTGGACTTCCAATTTTGAGACGATTCTTCAAGAATCGGCTCAGCATTCTGTGGCATCCCATAATTCGACAGTAACAGACCGCAAGATGCACAGTGCAAGAGGCTTGAATTCGTCGCGCCATCATCTCTAGCATAAATGGTGGCAGCCCCCGTTGAAGCCATCGTTAGCTTACGGCGTGAACGTCTGCTTTGTGGACACTTCGCCATTGGATGCGGGTTGACGATCTGAATGCTGGTGGCTTCTGCGCAGCATGCGCGACCCTAGTCGCGCAGCGAGTTTTCCAGCCTGGAGATCAACGGCGATTGGGCCAGATCGGATCTGATTTACCCTTTGCCTGCTTGTCTCTCGGCCCCAACCTGCGCCTTAAGCCGTCGTGTCGATCCGGCAAACCCGGTGTCCATGCGTTAAAAGTGCCAGATCTGTTGTGCTATAGTTTTCACCCAGGCACGCCCTGCAGCCCGTAGCATTGACTCGGTCTTGATGCT
>JBPCWA010000408.1:0-6270 GCA_051009975.1 Hyphomicrobiaceae bacterium | reverse complement strand
GCCTCCGGTGGAGATTGGGATTTCGAGCAAATAGGGTTCAACAATGGTCTGCAACTGATTGCGGACCGGGCGCTGCCATCGAGTACAGTACTTTGCAGCAATGATCGCATTGCTATCGGGCTGCTTGCGGCAGCCTATCAGAGGGGTCTGCGTGTTGGACGAGGCGACGGCTGCGCTCTGCGTGTGGCCGGCCACGACGATCATCCGTGGTCCAAGTTTACCTGCCCCTCCCTGACAACTGTCGCGCAAGACTACGAGTCGATTGCCACGAAGAGTGTCCAAGTACTTTTTGAATTGATCAACGACGAGACAAGAGCCCACGAAAGGCACGAGTACCTTTTTGAGGGCAAGCTGGTTATGAGATCGTCCGCCTAGTGGCCCAGTCAATAACCCGCTAATCACTCGATTGACGACCCGCGCGATCGCATCTTTGATGGCTTCCTGATCGCCTACTGTATGGCCCAAATCATTGCCTGAAATTTTACGAGGGTAAATTCTCAATTGACACCCGATGAGAAGGGCGCTTTATTCGACGCGCAAAATTGCGTACTCAAAATCCAATTTGGGAGGATAGGAATGAAGCTGAAGGGTGCATTCCTCGGCGCGACAGCGGTCATGTCGCTTTCGATATCCGCCGCGATCGCAGAAACTCTGACGATAGCGACGGTGAATAACTCCGACATGATCATCATGCAGGAGCTCTCGTCTCAATTCGAGAAAAAGACCGGCCACAAACTGAACTGGGTCGTTCTCGAAGAAAACGTTCTTCGCCAGCGTGTCACAACTGACATTGCAACAAAAGGCGGGTCATTCGACATCATTACGATTGGCGCTTACGAGACCCCGATCTGGGGCGCTCAGGGTTGGCTGAACAGCCTAGACGACCTCGGTGAGTCCTACGATTATGCAGACATCCTGAAACCTGTGCGCAATGGCCTCTCGGCGAAAGGCAAACTGTACGCAGTGCCATTCTACGCTGAGAGCTCCTTCACATTCTACCGGACGGACCTGTTCGAAAAGGCGGGCATAAAAGTACCCGCGGAGCAGATCACCTACGACAAATTCGCGGAATACGTTGCGAAAGTGCATGATCCGGCAAATGGCGTTTATGGCACTTGCCAACGCGGAAAAGCCGGTTGGGGCGAGAACATGGCTTTTGTCGGTCCACTCGTAAACGCTTTCGGCGGCCGCTGGTTCGACATGAAATGGAATCCCACAATCGATAGCCCCGCGTGGAAGGCTGCAATCACTTACTACGTCGATTTGATGAAGAAGTATGGTCCCCCAGGCGCAGCATCGAATGGCCACAATGAAAACCGGGCTCTCTTCGCAGACGGCAAGTGTGCCACGTGGGTCGATGCGACGTCCGCAGCCGGCTACATCTATAATCCAAAAGACTCGACGGTCGCCGACAAGACCGGGTTCTTCCAGGCACCCAAGGAAGTGACAGACAAAGGAACAGGCTGGTTCTGGGCCTGGGCTCTTGCGATCCCTGCAAGTTCGAAAAAGGTCGACGCCGAAAAGGAGTTCCTCGCATGGTCGACCTCCAAGGACTATGTCAAGCTCGTTGGTGAAACAAAAGGTTGGGTGTCCGCGCCTCCAGGGACCCGTAAGTCCACTTACGATAATCCTGCCTATACTAAGGCAGCTCCATTCGCCAAGACAGTCCTCAAATCGATCCTTGCGGCTAATCCTGACGATGCAACCAAAGATCCGGTTCCCTATACAGGTGTGCAGTTTGTCGCCATTCCCGAATTCCAGGGCATCGGCAACTATGTCGGTCAGCAGATCGCAGCTGCGTTGAGCGGCCAGCAGTCCATCGATCAAGCACTGACCAATGGTCAAAACTTCGCACTACGCGAAATGACCAAGGCGGGCTACATTAAGTAACCAATCTTGCTGGTTGGCTGGCGCGGATGTTTCCCGCGCCAGCCCTCACATGTCCCAGTAATGCATTTGCCTCGGAAATGTCCTGCCAGGATTTTTCCAACCACTTCCACCATGAACGGGGGAGAAAATGGCAACGAGGGCATCTCGCTCAACAGCACGGCTTATGATCTCGCCCGCGGTCGTTTTGTTGCTCGGATGGATGATCGTCCCTCTGACACTTACCGTTTATTTCTCGTTTTTACGCTACAATCTCATAACACCGAGCGGTAACCCCTTTGTTGGATGGGAAAATTACTACTGGTTTCTGACCGATCCCAGTTTCAATGCCGCAATGATCAACACACTTCTGTTGGTCGGAGGCGTGTTGCTTATTACCGTGACAGGCGGGATTATTCTTGCACTCATTCTCGATCAGCCGATGTGGGGCCAAGGCCTCATCCGGATTATGGTGATTTCGCCCTTTTTCGTCATGCCTACTGTATCGGGTTTGGTCTGGAAGAACATGTTCATGAATCCCGTCAACGGGATCTTTGGGCACATGGCTGCTGCTTTAGGTATGCAACCAATTTCTTTTTTCAGCGAGATACCGTTACTCTCTATAATTTTCATCGTTTCATGGCAGTGGTTGCCGTTCGCCACTCTTATACTTCTCACAGCGCTGCAATCCTTGGACCAAGACCAGCTCGAAGCCGCCGAGATGGACGGAGCCAGTTGGACGTCCCGCTTTCTGTACATCATGCTGCCACACCTCGCCCGGGCCATTACCGTAGTTATCCTGATCCAAACGATCTTTCTGCTTTCGATTTTCGCGGAGATTCTCGTCACGACCAATGGCGGACCCGGTGTGGCGACAACCAACCTGACTTACCTGATCTACGTTTCATCATTGCTTCAATATGATGTGGGCATGGGCAGCGCAGGCGGAGTAATAGCCATCATTCTCGCCAACATCGTCGCAATCTTTCTCATGCGAATGATCGGCAAGAATCTGGATGCATGAGGAGCCTGCCGTGGCCCGGACAGTCAAGCAATCTCGCAAGAATCTGAACACTGCCATCGCTGGCGGACTTGGTTTCTTGATGTTCTTTCCTGTACTGTGGATATTGATCCTGTCTTTTAAATCAGAAGTCGATGCGATCAAGGCACCCTTAGAAATACTATTTAACACAGGTTGGACGACCGAAAGTTACGGCGCGGTTCAGGCCCGATCCGACTACTTCAAGCACTTTTCTAATTCCGTCATTATCTCTCTGGGGTCGACGTTTCTTGGCCTGATCATCGCGATCCCCGCGGCATGGGCGATGGCCTTCGTTCCCGGAAGGCGCACCAAAGACGTGCTCCTGTGGATGCTATCAACGAAGATGTTGCCACCGGTCGGCGTCCTGGTCCCTATCTATCTGATTTTTCGTGACCTCGGCATACTCGACAGCAGAATCGGTCTCGTGTTCGTGCTCATGATGATAAACTTGCCGATCATAATTTGGATGCTTTACACCTACTTTCGTGAAATTCCTGGCGAGATCCTCGAGGCGGCGCGAATGGACGGCGCGAGTTTGCGCAATGAGATCGTCCACGTGTTGATGCCAATGGCAGTGCCCGGTATCGCCTCGACCGTTTTGCTCAATATCATTCTCTCTTGGAATGAAGCCTTCTGGACGCTCAACTTGACGGCGGCCCAAGCTTCACCGCTCACCGCTTTCATCGCCAGCTATTCAAGCCCAGAAGGCCTATTCTACGCAAAGCTCTCTGCAGCCTCGGTGATGGCGATCGCGCCGATCCTCATAATGGGGTGGTTTAGCCAAAAACAACTCGTGCGCGGATTAACGTTCGGCGCAGTGAAATAGCCGGGAGGCACGGATGGGATATGTCGTTCTGAAAGGCGTAAGGAAGAACTTCGGCGATGTCACTATCATACCACCGCTCGACCTCGAAATTAAAGATGGAGAGTTCGTGGTTTTCGTTGGTCCTTCTGGTTGTGGCAAGTCAACGCTTTTGCGACTGATTGCGGGTTTGGAGGACGTAACAGATGGTGTAATTGAGATAGATGGCAACGATGCAACAACCCTGTCGCCGGCCAAACGCGCCCTAGCCATGGTGTTTCAGAGTTACGCGCTCTATCCGCACATGTCCGTGCGCAAGAACATAGCCTTTCCTTTGAAAATGGCCGGTCTTCCCTTTGATGAACAGGAGCGCCGGATTGGAGATGCGGCGCGCGTTCTGAACCTAACGGATTATTTGGATAGGCGCCCAAGTCAGCTGTCGGGCGGTCAGCGCCAGCGCGTCGCAATTGGTCGGGCGATAGTTCGCGAACCAACAGCATTTCTTTTCGACGAGCCGCTTTCAAATCTTGATGCCGCACTACGTGTCGGCATGCGCCTTGAAATCAGCGAGTTGCACAAGCGTCTGAAGACGACCATGATCTACGTTACGCATGATCAGGTCGAGGCGATGACCATGGCTGATAGGATCGTGGTCTTGAGAGCTGGCAACATCGAGCAAGTCGGTACACCGCTGGAACTTTACCGTACGCCACGCAACCTATTCGTCGCCGGCTTCATCGGAAGTCCCAAGATGAATTTTATCGAGGGAGAAGAAGCGGCCAAGCATGGGGCCCACACTTTAGGCATACGACCGGAGCACATCGAAATTACAGATCAGAAAAGCACGTGGACCGGGACAGTTGGCGTATCTGAGCATCTCGGGTCGGATACATTCTTCCATGTCAATGCTGAACACTTCAGTGAACCGTTGACGGTCCGCGCTGGAGGCGAAGTTGATCTGCATTACGGCGACACAATCAACCTCACACCCAATGCGGAAAGTCTGCATCGCTTTGATGCCAATGGCATTCGAGTCTCATAATGCGGCTGGCTGGAAAAATTGCAGTTGTTACAGGCGGAGCGCGCGGTATCGGTCGGGCAATATCCGAGGCATTCGCGCGCGAGGGGGCAAGGGTGGCCGTCGCCGACCTGCTCGAAAAAGACGCTGCGGAAACAACGGCCGTAGTCGGCAGGCAGGCGATGGCCATACGGATGGATGTCACGGATCGGGATTCGATTGGGGCGGGCATAGCGGATGTCGTGTCAAACTGGGACGGGGTCGACATCCTTGTGAATGCCGCCGGCATTTTCAACATGGCTTCGATCGATAAGATTACGCCAGAAGACTACCGCCGCCAGTTCGACGTGAACGTTGGCGGCACGATTTTTGCCATTCAATCCGTCGTACCAATCATGCAGAAACGCGGCGGAGGCTCAATTGTCAATTTGGCAAGCCAAGCCGGACGCCGTGGCGAACCGAACATCACCATCTATTGTTCAACGAAGGCAGCAGTAATTTCCATTACTCAGTCGCTCGCACTAGAACTGGCGTCGGATAACATTCGCGTCAATGGTATCGCACCAGGCGTCATAGACACGCCGATGTGGGACATCGTTGATGCCAAATTTGCCGAATACGAAAATAAGCCTATAGGCCAGAAAAAGCGTGAAGTCGGCGAGGCCGTGCCGTTGGGTCGAATGGGGAGGCCGGAAGATGTTGCTGATCCATGTGTTTTTTTGGCCTCTGATGAAGCCCGATACGTGACAGCGCAAACACTTAATGTGGATGGCGGCAATTGGATGAGCTGATGGGGGAGATTTTGGAGCTATCAAACGCGACGCTGAATGCTCTGCCCGACACCATCACCCGCCCAACTTACGATCGATCACGGCTCAAGCCCGGCATCGTGCACATCGGGCTTGGAAACTTTCATCGTGCACACCAATCGTGGTACCTACACCGTCTGATGCAAGACGGACTTGACCATGACTGGGGAATTGTTGGCGCCAGTGTAAAGCCCAACGATATTGTTCAGCGCCGGAAGTTGGCCGCGCAAGACTATCTGACGACACTCATTGAACTCAATCCAGTGGGCGCATCGGCCGAGATCGTTGGTTCCATGATCGACTACGTGCCCATCGCAGAGGGCAACGGCCCTCTGATTGAGCAGATGGCGAATCCGGCAATCCGTATCGTGGCACTGACGGTTACGGAAGGCGGCTACTACCTTGATCCGGCGAACAAGGGCTTCGATTCAGCTCACCCTGACATTGTTCATGACGCCCAAAACCCTTTCCGACCACGCACTGCATTTGGTGCAATTGTCGCCGCGCTGAAGCTGCGACATGACCGGGGCCTTGGTCCATTCACCGGCCAGTGCTGTGACAATCTCCAGAGCAATGGTGACATATTGCGCCAGACGGTCGTCTCACTGGCGCGGCTGTCCGATCCTAAACTTGCGGATTGGATTGATGCAAATTGCACCTTTCCGAATGCCATGGTCGATTGCATCGTGCCGGCGACTGGACCCAAGGAGATTGAACTGGCGCGGAGCTTCGG
>JBPCWA010000407.1:0-14762 GCA_051009975.1 Hyphomicrobiaceae bacterium | reverse complement strand
TCATTGCACTCACTGGTGCTGCGATGGGTTATCTCACATGGGTTGCACGCCGGACCGTTATTCAAGCCGTTCAGCTGGAAGTCGCAAATGCACAGTTCGGCCGATACTTCTCGCCTGGAGTTGTGTCGCGTATCTCCAGCGACGCTGAAAGTGTTCTCGGTGTTGGCGGCCGCACACAAGAGGTCGCCGTTATGTTCTACGACATCCGCGATTTCACGACATTGACGGAGGACCTGTCTCCATCCGATGCGGTCGGTTTTCTCTCCCAGTACCATGAGCGCATGGTCGCGGTGATTTTCGAGTTTGGAGGTACGATTGACAAGTTTATTGGAGATGCACTGATGGTCACGTTTGGCACACCGGAACCGAGGGATGATGATGCCGAGCGGTCAGTGCGTGCGGCCATCGCGATGAACGCCGCGTTGGCTGAATTGAACGTTGAACGGGAACGCGATGGACTCGTCACCATCCGACATGGCATTGGCATTCACTTTGGTCCGGTCATTGCTGGTAACATCGGAACCGAAGCGCGCCTCGAATACACGGTAATCGGTGCCACTGTCAATGTTGCCAGCCGCATTCAGGATGTGTGCAAGACCTTAGGTGAAAATCTACTTGTATCGGAAGCCGTCGCGTCACGCTTACCTCCGGGCATTGGGGTGCGACCTCAGCTCGAACAAAAGGTAAAGGGTCGACGAGCGTCCATACGGATTTGCGCGGTCGGAGGACGCCTGGACCAGTGCTAGAGATGTCTGAATCTCGCCCATCTCGGCGTTGTCAGCTACATATTCTGCGACGTCCGAGCTAGGCGACATCAAGTTTCATCGGCCAGACGCAACTCGTCCCGTTGAGGCCACTAGCCAACCGAAACGTCCACGTAAGACACATGCGTCCTGGTAAGCAGAGATCAGACGCCGTCGCCGAAATACACGTCTGTTGTTGGGTTAGGTTCGGAGATGGCTCTGGCTGGCTCCGGCATTCAAGCTACCTGATATGATCAGTGAGGATACTCCTGCCGCTGCGTTTCCGAGCGCCGCAACGCAATTTATGACAAAGGTAATAGTGTCATCCAGAATTGGCAGATCGACCAAGTAGTGTGTGATCGGTGCCGCGCCGAGAACAAGCGTGAAGGCATTGACCGCATAGGCGGTGGCATAGACAAGTTCTCTTCTTGCTGCGGCTTTGTAGGGCAAGTCTCGTTTGTCCCTTGCCTCAAAGTAATCAAGTTGCTGCTGCGTATAGGAAAGCTCGGCATTCAGTTGTTCTTTGCTTTTACTGCCAACGATCCAGCGCCAGACATTCCACCTGTCTAGGTTCGGCATGGGGCCCGCGGGTTTCGAAGGTACTTTGATCGGACCGGCAAGCAGTTCATTCTTAGCTATGAGCAAATGGCGCTGGGCGTAGAGCGCAAGACCCACATTGAATGTCACCAGAACCGCTTTTGGCCAAAAGCCAAGACTAAGCAGATCAACGGCTAGCAGCTGTAACGTGGCATTGACGAGCAGGATCCCTTTGTGAAACGACTCTCGGTTAATCTCGTCTATCTTGTCATCAAAAAACTGCTGACCTTCTTTCGTCTCGATCATGCCGACTAGGGTCGCCGTGACCTCTTTCTTTCCTTGACCAAGCAGGTCGAATTTCCGGCACAGACTCTCGATCTTTTCTTCCCGCGTGTCTCCTGTAATCTGGCTGGTCAGCCTCCTCTTGGCACGCAAGGCGGCAGCATACCATGAACTGCTCTTTTCGAGCCGTTCACTTAGCGACTTTATACTGACAAGGTCGAATACGCTCAATTTCATAATCTCGTTGATATTGCTGGCCCAAGATTGAGTTGACCGGCGCGTGTCCGCGATCGCAACGTCGTCGTGTCGTCCTCTCACTGGTCGACATGGCAAACCTTTTTTCGACCGATTTCTTGATTGTTCGAGAGCGTGGGGGGGGGGGCGCTTTCATAGTCCAAAAAGATCCGAACGCATTCGTCAAGGTCGTCGCCATTGAAGCCCATTTCCGCAAACAGGTCGCGGACAAATTGGTACCGCAGCTTGTCGAGCTCGCGGGCTCTTTCTGCAACTTGGATCGCCCAACTGATGTCACGTCAGCCAGCCAAGGTCACTGTCATCATTGAAAAGAATGCCGGCTCCACCGCGAATCACGGGTGAGCCGGGGTAAAAAAATCAATAAAATCAGATGGCTAATGGTGGGCGGTACTGGGATTGAACCAGTGACCCCTACGATGTCAACGTAGTGCTCTACCGCTGAGCTAACCGCCCGTCCCGCGCATTTGCGGCCTTAAGATCGCTTGCTATACTTTTAACGCGTCGGACTGGCAAGTCTTGTTTCGCCGTTCTCGCATCCAGCATCTGTTGATTGGCAGAACAGCTGGAGACTATCGTATCAACTTCCGCGTTCGTCGGCCGCGATATTGCTGGTTGGAGCCGGTTGGCCGCCGAGGCAGCCATTGGCGGATTTCCTCTTGGTACGATCGTGGCAACTCGAAGGCGGCTGCGCCTTTCAGCATAGCGCCTACTATATAGTGCGGTTTACCTGGACCAGGCCAGTTGCGCACGCCAATATATGTCACAGCTGCGCACTCCGACCCATCTGGGAGGGTCAACCGCAGCCAGGCTCGCCGATTGGCTCGGTGAGCGACCCCCTCCCAGCGGTCCATGAGCGCGAGATGGTGCGGAAGAAATCGCCAAACGGCGCCGTGCAGGGTCTTGCCTGGTGCGCGCACAATATTCGCGGTCCCTTTCGTCGTCATGATCAGCTGCCAGGCATGGAGAACGGCGCGTCCAACAGGCTGTGCGCCTGGACAACGACGTTGCATCTGACCTGGATTGAGATTCGATCCGTACGCGAAATAGAGCACCAGTCCTATTCCTTCAACGCATCAAATTCGAGGATGACTGCATCAACGGCCAAACTGTCTCCGGGCTTGGCTCTCACGTTGATAACCCTCGCATCGCGCTCGGCGCGCAACACATTTTCCATCTTCATGGCCTCTACAACTGCCAACGCGTCGCCGGCCTTCACGTCTTGATCTTCTTTAACTAAAATGTCTTTGACCAGCCCAGGCATTGGGCAAAGAAGAAAGCGACTGGTGTCTGTCGCTTGTCTTTCTGGCATCAGTGAAGCCAACATGGCCTCACGAGGAGTAAACACGTGTGTGGCTATGGATACGCCGCGATAGGCAAGATCATAGCCATTCAAGATGGGGCGGACTTGCACATTGACGGCTTGTCCCCTGACTGTGCCAGACCAAACTGGCTGTCCGGGCCACCACTCCGTACTCACATCGAGCGACGAGTGCGGCACGTCGTTGTCGTCACAGAGCGTTACGACCGTGGGCTCACCGAAGCCACCCGCAACACTAACACGTTGTGTCAATCTACCCAGCTTAACGACACGGTCGACGGAGAAATTGATGCTCGGTCCTTCCATTTGATCGGATATCTCACGACGACGGACGTTTGAGAGATGGTCGATGGCCGCCGCGACGGCAGCGAGAGTTGCAATCACCTCGCCTTCAGGAGTCTGGCGCTTGAAGCCGTCCGGATAAGCTTCGGCAATAAACCCAGTTGACAGCTCTCCTGCTTTCCAGCGCGGATGTTGCATTATGGCGCTGACAAATGGAATATTGTGCTGAATACCGTCGATATAGAACGCGTCGAGGGCCTGGCTTTGCGCCTCAATCGCTGCTGAGCGGGTTGGGGCATGGGTGACAAGCTTAGCGATCATCGGGTCGTAGAACATAGAGATATCGTCGCCCTCGACGACGCCCGTGTCATTGCGCACACTTGCACAATTCACAATTCCCTCCGCCGGCGGTCGGTAAATCGCCAGTCGGCCGATGGACGGCAGGAAGTTACGATACGGATCTTCGGCATAAATCCGGCTCTCAACAGACCATCCGTTTGCGCGTATGTCGGACTGATGGAGCGATAACTCTTCACCAGCTGCAATGCGGATCATTTGCTCCACAAGGTCAATACCAGTTATCATTTCAGTGACCGGATGCTCGACCTGAAGTCGCGTGTTCATCTCTAGGAAATAGAATGAGCGGTCTTGCCCAGCCACAAATTCCACGGTTCCGGCGGAGTCGTAGTTCACTGCTCTCGCCAGAGCAACGGCTTGCGCTCCCATGAGGGCGCGTGATTGCTCATCGAGCAGAGGCGAAGGCGCCTCTTCGATCACCTTCTGGTTGCGCCTTTGAATAGAGCACTCGCGCTCACCCAGATGAATGACGTTTCCATGCTTGTCGCCGAGAATTTGGATTTCTATGTGTCTCGGATTGATGATGAACTTCTCGATAAATACCCGGTCATCGCCAAAGCTAGAGAGGGCCTCCGATTTGGCCAATGTAAAACCTTCCTCGACCTCGGCGTCTGACGCAGCTATGCGCATACCTTTTCCACCGCCGCCGGCCGAAGCCTTGATGATCACGGGATAGCCAATGTCGCGGGCGATCCGTATTGCTTCTTGGGGCGAGCCGATTTCGCCCAATACGCCGGGGACAGTGGAGACCTCCGCAGCGGCCGCGGCCTTCTTCGATTCTATCTTATCACCCATCGCCGCAATCGCGGCCGGGTTCGGTCCGATAAACACGATGCCTTCATCGGCCAATGCCTGCGCGAACGCATCGCGTTCGGACAGAAACCCGTACCCAGGATGAACTGCTTGTGCACCGCTCGTCCTGCAGGCCGCAATTATGCGGTCGACCCGCAAATACGATTCCGTCGCTTGGGGCGGTCCAATGCGCACAGCTTCGTTTGCCATCTCGACATGAAGTGAATCGCGATCAGCGTCGGAATACACAGCTACAGTGGCGATCTCCATCCGGCGTGCCGTCTTCATGATGCGGCACGCTATTTCTCCCCGGTTTGCAATTAGTATCTTGTCAAACATCTGGCAGCGGCCCTCCTCTATGCCGCGGCCTGGGGCCCGGGCGCTTCTTTGGTTAGATGGATGAATAACTATTTTAGATAGGCCTGGGAAAGGGACAATTCGACCTGTGCTATGGACCGTGGTAGTAGCTCCGAGAGACAGCGAAGTGATATGAAGTTCAATTCAGGGGAGGCTTTGGCACCTGGCCATTGTTTTGTCAGCGCACTTGACCGCGCTGATCGTTGCCCGCAAGTCCAAGAAAATGGGCCACCCTGAGGTGGCCAATCATGTCGGAGTCTTTAGGTGCAGCCCCACCAGGAGGGGGCGCACTCGCAAGCATCAAATCTGGTTTCTGAACCCAAAGTATGCAAATCGACCATTATTGCGTAGGCGGCGGATGCGATCGCTGTTGCGATCTAGAAGACGGTGCAGTCTGCGCCTCTCGCGGAACGACACAACGCCATCGAGTTTCACGAGGCGTCGCGCATTGCGGATTTGGAACATACGAAATCTGAGGCGCCGATATTCGAAAACCGTCAAATCGCCGACACGGCGACCTTTGCGGATGCGTTTGTTTTGGCGTCGGATACGGCGATCTATGTGCCTTGTGTGGTCGCCGCCAAGCCGCGCCTGCTCTATGCCCACGTTTCGCAAGTTCTGATTGGCTTGAGCAGAGATCGGCAAAGACAAGGCTAATACAACCAAGGTAACTTTCCCGGCTAATTTTAACACCATCTGATCTTCCTTCTGTGTCGAGCGACCTGGCAACACTGCCAGCTATGGGGCGGACTTTGAACGATCGGCTCTGAATGGACACTGAGTGGGACATTTAAGAGGTGTTCATCTACTCAAGGTGTACGGCGTTCTTCGCACACACAAATCTTAACGATCGAAAGCTGTTTAAACGTTCGGCTGGCCTGGGAGCTTCTTTACTCTCCGGCCCAATGCGAAGCTAGGGGAAGGGAGAGTGCTTCCCCTAGCTTCGCATGACTTGTCAAATGATACCTGGTTCAACGGTCTCGTGCTCGATAGAGGACAGTTCCTCTTGGTTGAGTGTCGCTTCAAATGCAGCCAGTCGTTTGTAGATTGAGATAAGTTCGACAATCGTTGGCCAGGAATGCACGAGAAACTGAAATGAACTTTCCACCCTACCAAAAGCGCGGACGATCTGTTGCATGACGCCCAAAGTGATTGTGCCGGCAACGATCGTGGGCGCAAGAGCCACGTAAGGCACAATGACACTCAGTTGGAGGTACGTGTATCGCACGACATTGAAGTAGAGATAGTGAAAGAATAATCTAAAATAGTTTCGGCGAACGTTGTCATAGAGTTCGCTAACTGTCGGCGGTTGAGCGCGTTTTTCATGATCTTCGCCGAGAACCAACTCTTTGCGGTACGCGGCCTCAACGCGCTGGTTTCTAAACTCAAGGCCTGGCAACGCAACACCGGTGACGCCGAGTAGAACGGTGCCTCCCAACGCCCACAAAATGGCAACAAAAACTAGGCCTTGAGAAATCTCACCAACGATCGGCAGCTCCTTGACATGAACTGAAAGGCCCCAAAGAATCGGAAGGAACGCTAACAAGGTCATCACCGAGTCGATGAAGCGCGATCCTAAGCCTTCCATGATACGAGCAAACTTTTGCGTGTCTTCCTGAATACGCTGCGAGGCGCCCTCAATGTGCCGCAATCGTCCCCAGCGCTCCATATAGAAATCGTTCATGGCGGTGCGCCAGCGGAAGACATAGTGGCTGACGAAGAACTGGTTGATGGCAGCGACGATGATATAGACGGTGGCTATCGTGCCAAACGTCCAGAGATGCTCGTAGTATTCACTGGGCTGGATATTGTTGGACTTGGCCAGTGCCTTCTGAATGGTATTGTAAAATCGGCCAAACCAATCGTTGATCATCACGTCAATTTGAACTTGGAACCAGGTAATAAATACGATCAAAGACGACCCGGCGACGGACCATCGGTTCCAACGATGTCCTTGTAAGATCATCCAGATTGCGGTGAAGACAAAAAAGCACGCGATGAGGTACTGGTAGTACCAGAATGTCATCGCACTCCTCTCCGCCGCAGTGAATGCCGCTTTCGCTGCGTCATCGGCGCCCTCCGGCAACGGCTGCGGTGGTTCCAACCCAAAGAGCCCGCCGAGGCTTAGGCTGTCCAACCAGCCCTTTCCACCGGCAAACCACACAATCACGCAAAAGAGGGCCCAGGCAACGAAGCTGCCAAAAAAGAGCCGTGGTTTAGGGAAAAACGAGTGAAACATCGAGCAAAGCTCCAATTTAACGTGACTCACCGGGAACGGTCGATCGATCGGGGGGACCTTGTTGGACCGACCTTGAGGTCCGTCGCAACGTGCCGGCCACTACTGCGAAGTCTCGCGCACGGCGGTACGCGATTGGTCGTGGGTCGTAGTCACTCTAGTGACGCAATCGGAGTGAGGACTATGTTCGCATTGCCGCATCAGTTGTCTCGTTGCAAGAAGCAAATTCAGCCAATGCCGCAAGATATGATGACATCACGCGGTGAAATCGGGCCACAACTGGGGGGCACCGAATGAAAAACCTCCGTTTCACCCATGCTTCCCCTTTCATCAACGGCAAGTGGTGAGGTGTTCCAGCCCAACTGGTCAAGTGGAAATTGAACACCTGGCCACCGCTCTTTCCAAGCTGCACGTCATTTGGGTCGAAAAGAAGCTGAGGCTGCAGGCCAACCATTGGGAAGACATCGCGAAATTGCTTCCGGGTGTCGGCATCACAGCTTCGCACGTGGGGGCAATGTAATGGCACGCTATTGTGCGCCTGTGACCAGTGAAAGCAACCGTAGTTCAAAGTCTTTCGCCCAGCCTGAGTTCGATACTATTAAGTGTATTCCCTCGCGATAAACCGTTACGCCAGGTGTTTCGGCAACCGCCATGTCCAACATTCTGCTTCGAGAAAGAACAGCTTTCTCGTTATCCATCTGAAAGAAGAAAGGCCACTTCGCGGGGCTGTTGTCGTAAGGCAATAGACGGCGCGGTTCGACAGCCATATGTCATTCACAAATGCGGCGCGTTCCGACTTACGTTCTACGAGTTGCGCGTTTAAGTTTACGCGCGGTTGGCGCCGACCGGGGTTATTGGTTGGACTGATCTGACACCGCCTCACGTGTCTCAGTATTCGTCGGCTCTTCAACTATCGACGACCACCGGCGCGTGCTAATTGAATCAGTCAATGACTGGAGCCGCTGTTCGCGGACCTTCGCAAACTCAATCTTTTTGGCAGCTGGCGCCAAATGTGTGATCGGCGGCGCTAGTTGAACTTTGGTCCGAAACGACTGTACGGTGCCTTGGAAGCCGGCCAGAGAAACGCGTAAGTCCTTGCGACGCGCGGTTTCTACTAGGTCGACCAACTCTTCGTCAAACTCGTCCATCGGCGAATAAGCAAATTTTGTGGTCAGATGTACAACCTTGTAGTTGCGACGACGAAGGATTTCCAGCACTCGGGGAAGCGCTTTGGCGGTTACGCGCTTGATGTCGTGAAAAAGAAGAATACCCCCGCGCTCGTTCTCGATCCGAGACATCGTAATTTCAACGAGTTTTTCGACATCCGAGTTGAAGCTGTCATCCGAGACAACATCGACTGAAAAGGTCGCAATGCCGCGCTTTTGAAGATAGCGTAATCCACGGTCATCATGATTGAGCCCTGGAAAACGAAAGAAGGGAGCCACTGGCCGGCCAGTCGCCAAAGCGATGGCTGCGAAGCCCTTTTCAATTTCTTGTTTGACGTCCGATAGCTTCAGGCGTCGCAGATTGCGAGGATGGCTCCAGG
This sequence comes from Hyphomicrobiaceae bacterium, assembly GCA_051009975.1. Lineage (GTDB taxonomy): Bacteria > Pseudomonadota > Alphaproteobacteria > Rhizobiales > Hyphomicrobiaceae > Tectiglobus. The sequence continues at coordinate 6,057 of JBPCWA010000407.1, read as the reverse complement.
TATGACCGCCGATGGTGTGCTGTTTCTCCGCAATTTCTCGCATGATGCCCGGATACTTCGCAGCCATCCGGCCAACAGGAAAAAATGTGGCCTTGACGCAGTATTCGTCTAGCGATTCCAAAATCGATCGCGTGATTGATGGCGAAGGACCATCGTCGAAAGTGAAAACGACCTCACCAGGATTGAGGAAACTAGGTTCCCGCGCATATCGGGTAATGCGCCCAAAAATGGGGGCTCCTGTCGCATCAATCTGAATGTGGCGGCTGGTTTCAATCGCCTTGTCTGATCGTAGGCAAGCAACTGCAGTGTGCAGCGTAAGTGCTATGCAAATGATGCTCAAAACGATGGTTTGGCTCGTGTCAAACAATCGAGAGTAGAAGATCCTGAGAGCAGTGGAGATCACCGGGAATCGCATTGCCGAGGAGCTCGTTGCATTCAGGGAGGTCATTGCCGCCAAGCCCAAAACTTTTTACCTCGGGTCTAGAAACCTTCGCGGAGACAATCTCCGCAGCCGCAATACTCGCTCCAGGATATTCACCTCAACACAACCAGTGGGCCACTTTGTGCTCACATCAAGGCAAGGTCATCAGGCCTAATTGTTAAATATGGACTTCAACCAATCGCTTTGCTGTGGTGACGTTGTCGCCGATCGACGACGGCGCACACGAGTTGCCGAACGACGAACGCGGCGTGTGGCAACGGATGGACGCGCTGTCGACTTGGGAATATTGACCGCATCTACTGGTCGAATTGATGCGGAATATCGCCGCTTGGCATGAAGCTGAGCAGCCTGATTATCGAAAGCCTCCAGGGATTTGACAGGCTCTGATGCCTGAAAGTGTACGATGCGAAACCCCCGGGACTGAATTGAATTCAGAATGCGCTTTATTGAACGTGCCGTAGAAATCTGGATATCATGAAAGAGCAGAATGCCCTTCTTTTTACTGGCGAGCTGCCGCATGATTGTTCTGTGGACACGATCAGGGTTGCGTGTTCGGTAATCATAGGAGTCTATGTCGATCGAAAATATCGCGATGTCACGCGATTTGCTGTAGTCAATCATTGACTTGGGATCGGATAGGCCCGGAAAACGGAAAAATGGCGCAACTGGTTTACCCAGAGCATGCTGAACCGCGCTGACTCCAAGTTCGACTTCGCCGGCGGCCCGCCGCGGGTTTACGCGACCCAACAATTTGTGGGACCAAGTATGGGTTGCAATCGTATGCCCTTTATCCGCTACTTCTCTGACCATGCTCGGGTCCGCAACTGCCATGCGGCCGACCATGAAAAACGTAGCGAGTGTACAATGATCGCTTAGAGCTTTCAGGACTTTGCGCGTGTATTTGCGGAGTGGGCCATCGTCAAATGTCAGCACAACTTCGCCGTCATGCAAGAGGCTCTCGACCTTGTACTGGAGTCCTCCAAATAAGGGTCCGCCCGTCGAGTCAATTGTAACTGTACGCGATACACCAAGTTTGCCCGGACATGCCCCGGCCAGACTGGGTGCGAGCACAAGCCCAACAGCCAGGTACAACGCCCGGCTCTGCCATCTTGTCATCCGTGATCATCCCGCGATATTTGCTTGCCACAATGCTCAAAAGTGAGGCAAGCCTCTATTGTCCCTCAACGTTTATCGTCCCTCAACGTTTATAGTCCGTCAACGCGCTTGGATCGGTGGCGAGGTATTGCCGACGCACAAGCCACTTAAATTAGAATATTTCGCGACAAAAAACCAACAATCGGCATAGCCAAAGTGAATCTTCGATTAAATATGTGGCGCGGAAGTCGCACGGTTTTCGCTTTTCGCCAACTGTGCTAGCCCCCTCATAAGTCCCGACCGGCCGAATGGATTTGGATCCGCGATAGCCAACATTTGGTCTGAGGAATGCAATGGTCCAAGCGCAAACGGACGAACAAGATCAGGAGGCCACCCGCGAACGTGTCGATGTCGATTTAGTCCGGACCGTCTCTCATGCCCTTAGTGCCTTGGATGAGAATCAAGTGCGGGCATTGGTCAGTGACCTCAAACCGCCTGATTTGGCCGACTTGATCGAGTCCTTGGATGCTGGCGAACGGGTTATCTTCGTTCAGGCGCTCGGTTCAGAAATCGACTACGATGTGTTCTCTGAGCTTGACGAGGCCGTACGCGATCAGCTGTCGGAAGAGCTTCCGAATGCCTACTTGGCTCAAGTCGTTACAGAACTCGATTCTGATGATGCGGCATATTTCATTGAAAAACTCGAGCCTAGCGACCGCGATGAAGTCCTCGAGCAGCTTTCTGTGGCAGATCGAGCTGCACTTCAACGCAACTTGGAATATCCAGACGAGACCGCTGGTCGTCTCATGCAAGGGGAGTTCGTATCTGTTGCTCCTTATTGGAACGTTGGCCAGGTCATCGACTACATGCGAGATACAGACGACTTGCCAACGACGTTCTCGGAGATTTACGTGGTTGATCCCTCGTATCGGGTCTTGGGTGCAGTCAACCTCTCGCACTTGCTGCGGACCAAGCGAAATGTTCCAATTGCGAGCATCATGCAGTCCGATATCTCGGTGTTCGCGGCGACGGCGGATCAGGAGGAGGTTGCGCGCCAGTTTGAACGATATGACCTTTATTCGGCTCCAGTCGTCGACACGGCCAGGCGCTTGGTCGGGGTCGTCACAGTCGACGACGTTGTGGAAGTCATACAGGATGAAGCCGATGAAGACATCAGGCTCTTAGGGGGGGTTGGCGATGAAAGCGTAATGGACAACCTGTTCATTGCGACGCGCAGCCGGTTTTATTGGCTCCTGGTAAACTTGTTGACTGCGGTGGCTGCTTCGATGGTCATTAAACTCTTTGACGCCTCGATCGAGCAGATGGTCGCGTTGGCAGTCTTGATGCCCATCGTGGCCTCGATGGGAGGCAATGCTGGCACGCAGACCATGACGGTCGCGGTCCGCGCATTGGCAACCCGCGAACTCAGCGCATTGAACGCATCGCGGGTGGTCCTCCGTGAGGTGTCGGTTGGACTGCTGAACGGACTGTTGTTTGCCGTTATATTGGCAGCAATCACCGTTCTTTGGTTCGGTTCGGGAGCGCTGGGTTTTGTGATCGCCATGGCCATGGTTTTCAATCACCTTGCCGCTGCGCTGGCTGGAATTTTAGTCCCGTTAGGTCTTCAACGACTAGGGTATGATCCTGCCGTCTCATCGAGCGTTTTTGTAACGACCATCACCGACGTCGTCGGATTCTTTGCTTTCCTTGGATTAGCAACCTGGTGGTTACTCTAGTTCTTAGAAGTTGGCTTTGCTCATGCTCATGCCCATGCCCATGCCAATGCCGATTCCGAAGCCAGGAACGGCGCAGTCCTAGTTAAATGGAGTCGCAATGTCTGCGGTCAGATTTCCCATCTCGGTTCGCTCACTTGGTCGCAAAGATCGGCAAGTCTGGGAGACACTCTTTCGCGGCTATCTCGAGTTTTATCAGGCAACCCTGCCAGACTACATGATCGCGCTGACATGGGATCGGCTGATGAGCGATGATCCGGCTTGCCACATCGGACTGGTTGCGGTGGACGAAGATGATAAGCCAATCGGCCTAGCTCACCTGTTGTTTCATCGCTCAACCTGGTCGCCCTCCTTTTACTGCTATCTCGAGGACCTCTTTGTCGCCCCAGAACGCCGCTCGCGAGGTGCGGGCCGAGCGCTGATCGCCGCGGCTTACATCGAAGCGGATAAAAGGAGATGCACGCGGACGTATTGGTCGACACAGAAGTTTAACCATGATGCGCGCGCGCTATATGATCAAGTCGCAACAGAGAGCGCATTTGTTCAATACCGCCGCTAGAGACCACCGGCCGATGGTCGGGCGCTTTCTGCCTTGGTGCCTGAAACCCTCCCCTTGCGCGCAAAAGCGCTCGCACTCTTCCATTGCCGTGGCCGGCTACCCCGTTAGCTCGTTGGTACTTCGAGCTTTTTTGTAAGGTTCTCGAACTCCCGTCTCAATTCTTCATTCTTGAAGATCTGTTCGAATGTCGGCGCTTCCAACCTTTGTAGGGCTTCGAAAGTCGATCTCGTGTTCCGCATCAAGTTGCGGAGCTGAAAGCTTGCTTCCACAGTTTCATAGGTGTTGTCTGCGATCGATAGATCGTGGGCGGCACGCCGACGGGCTTGCGCCACCTGTTCGCGCTGTTGCAGTAAGTAACGCCGATATCCTTCGGCGGCCTTTTCAGCCAAATCCTGACTGCGCAGATTCGATTCCAGTATGCGACGTTGATCGGGTCTGTTTCGTCCTTTAAGCAGTTTCTGAGTGCGGCGTCTTGCTGCCCGCAAGTCCTCCATAATGGCTGCAAGCTTCGGCAGATATTGCGTGTCAATCTTTGCAACGACCGCGTCCTGCGCGTGCACAAGCATGGCGAACAACGCAGCGTGCATGGCGAAATATTTGCGTGCGGCCTTCATGTTTTCGCCGGTCGCCGCCATCCGCTCGCCAAGCTGTTGATCAATCAACTTGGCCGAATTGAATACGGCTACTAGACGTACGAGGTCGCCGGATAGAACGCCGCCAAGGAGAAGGTCTACTTGTTCAACTGATAGATCGATTCCTGACTGCTCCAAAGCACGGCGCACTTCTTGCTTCGCGTCATCAATTGCCTGTTTGTTCACTTCGATGCGCGTTTCTACGTTCTCTATTTGGTTGCCAAGGCTATCTACGGTATCTGATATGATCCCCGGCATAACGGAGTCTTTGGGCGCGGTTAGTTGCTTTTCACGTAATGTTACAACCTGATCTTCTAACTCGCGGATGTTTTTGCGATGCTGCTCAATGCGCTTTTGAACGTCGACCACTGGCACATCAGTGACAATTCCCAGGGCCGCATCCAATAGATCTGAGATGCGTCTTTCGCGGTCTTCTTTCGTCTCGGTCCAAAGGGGAGTGAGAAGAAAATCGTCACGCGATGGCAATTTGCTCGATGCTGCGCGCTGTTTGGCTGTGTCTGCAAGAATTGCATCAATGGCTTGCATGAGCCGTTTTGCTTGTTCATAGCCGTGATCGCCCGAGCGCGGATCTCGATCGGATCGTTCATCTGATGTCGAGTCATTTTGGTCGAGCCATGCACCGATGGGGTCGCGATGGCGAGTCTGCGCGTTGGCGATCGCCGATAGCACGGTGGCGGTAAAAAACAGGGTAATTGCCACAGCTGAAAGTGCCGGCCAACGGTAGTTGGTCATGCTCGAATCTCCGAAAACGGGGGCTGATGCCCCACCTCACTAGGGACTTGAATTGGGCAATTCAATGTTTTGACAAATACCCTTCGCAAGATCACAAATGCTGCTGGTGAGACCAGAACGCGCAAACAACTAAATCCAAAGCCGACTGCGCTTTTTGTAGTCATCATAAACTTTTCCGAACCGCATTGCCAAATGATGCTCTTCGGGAAGAATAGCCAACCGGTAAATCAAGAAAGCGAACAGGGCGGCTATGACAACAAACCAGATGTTTTTCGTGACCTCCGCGGTTCCTAGAAGGACCATCACCTCGCCAAGGTATATCGGATTGCGAAATCGCGCATAGGGTCCAGACGTGACCAGTCGATCCGCCCCTCTGTGAGGTAGGATTGTCGTGTGTGCTCGGTGGAGCACCCACGCCGCCCAAAAGATTAGCCCTAAACCCATTGCTCCAATCGTCAGTCCGATGGCCTGCGCCGGCCGATCGTCGAGCCCTGGCCAAGTTAGTGGTGCCAATTGTCCGAGAAGTACTGCCAGGAGCACTGAACCCAGCAATAAAATGGGCGGCCATGGGATGCGCATCGGCGTCCAACGATAGTCGTGTCGCATTCCGATGCCATTAAATTTCTCACTTGTCACGAACTGTTCCACATCGCATCGTTGCCGCGGATCTAAACAAGAAGTACGAAGGGCGAGCTCCATATTGGCGCGTTTCAAACTGCGAGATTCTAGGCAATCTTCCTGTCAAAAACCGTCTATTCATAACGTCAAATGTTCAATTCTTTGGACGCCCGCTTCATTGGCGCTGGCTTCCGTGTCTCAATGCGCGGTCTGCCACATCGTAGG
>JBPCWA010000406.1:0-11409 GCA_051009975.1 Hyphomicrobiaceae bacterium | reverse complement strand
GATGTACATTGCAATAGGACTGGAAACCACGAGTCGGTTGACGATAAGCAGAAACGCAATGACGGCACAAAATCTCACCAAAAACCAGCAGGCAGTCCTAGAGACTTTGCGTGATAGTAAAGCCCCCATGAGCGCGTATCAGATTCTCGATGTTGATGCAGTTCGATCCAAGGGCCTGAAAGCACCACTGACGATTTATCGGGCGCTCGATAAGTTGATGGAGATCGGATTGGTGCATCGCATAGAAAGTCTCAATGCATTCGTACCTTGTGATCAAGAACATCATGCATCATCTCCGGCGTTTATGATATGCCAAGAGTGCAAGCGTATAGTTGAAGTTGCATCCCGTGCGATTCAGAGGACGGTCCTGAAACAGGCGGCGGAAAAGGGCTTCGAAGTCGACCAGGTGCTCGTAGAAGTATCTGGTCGCTGTAGCGAATGTACAGATTGACCCCCTTAATTTGTAACGCTATAACATCCGCGATGTGGGCTTCTTAATATCGTGGAGCGTGAGGGTGGACGTCATGGAGCGTTGGATTTTAGCTGGACTAATTGGGTTGCCATTCACGATTTCAGTTGCAACATCAGTTGGCGCAGAGGAAAATCATCGGCAGCTCGGTGCTCACGAGCATGGGCACGGCAGCTTCAATATCGCAATTGAAGGCAAGCGGGTGAGCATGGAACTGGAGGCACCTGGCGCCGACATCGTTGGCTTTGAGCACAAAGCCACTACGGATGACCAAAAGGCTTCGGTTGCGAACGCCGAGAAAATTCTGAAAAAACTTTCCAACGTCGTTGGACTACCTGCTGCGGCTGGGTGTCAAATCCAGCAGGCAAATGTGGAGCTTCACATCGAAGAAGCCGAGGATCATGATGAACACAAGCATAGTCATGACAAGACAGAGGCAGCAAAGACAGACACGGTAGAAACGGAAGAAGAAGCGTCACACTCAGAGTTCCATGCCGAGTATGAGCTGACGTGCGCCTTACCTGAAAAGTTGGTTGAACTTACCTTTCCCTACTTCAATAATTTCAAAGGGGCCGAAGAACTTGAAGTTAGTATTGTTGGTCCAAAATCCCAGAAAAAGTTTGAAGTTGAACGTGACACCGGCAAGATAAACTTGGGTGGCATCATTTAGTGCTGAGCGCCACGTTTTGAGCGAACATCGGTCGAATCTTATCGAGAAAACGGGCCCCGACGTTGTCACCATGTCGGGCGTCCATTTTGCTTGGCCCGGCGGCAACCTATTTGAGATTGCGATTGATGACTTTGATTTAGCAACCGGCTCACGGACGCTACTTGTAGGGCCCTCTGGTAGCGGCAAATCTACATTGCTGAGTCTCCTTTGCGGAATTGTTGTTCCGCAAGCGGGCCAGATCAACATTCTGGGCACTGACATCGTCAGATTATCTAACGCCGCGCGTGATCGATTTCGTGCAGAGCACATCGGTGTCATTTTTCAGATGTTCAACTTGTTGCCTTATGGTTCTGTGGTTGACAACGTTGCGCTTCCCTTGAGCTTTTCTCAGGAACGTCGCACTCGGGTCGCCCAAAGAGGCGGTGCCGCAGCGGAGGCCAGCCGATTGCTCGGCGCACTCGGTATCAATAGTTCGCTCCTGGACGGATCGGCAGCCGCGCTGAGTGTAGGCCAGCAGCAGCGTGTCGCGGCCGCGCGCGCCCTGATCGGTACACCCGAGCTTATAGTCGCTGATGAACCGACATCGGCGCTCGACTACGATCACCAACAGCGATTCCTCGATCTTCTGTTTCGCCAAATCGATGAAGCCTGCACAACTCTACTGATGGTAAGCCACGATCGGCAGATGGGATCACTTTTTGATGATGTCCTGGAGTTGGAAGATGTCGTTACCATGCGAGGGCCTGTATGACGGTTGTCCGCCTCGCACTACAATCGCTACGCAATCGGTGGTTGACGGCATTACTCACGGTCATTGCCATCGCTGTCAGCGTCATTCTGCTTCTGGGCGTCGATAAGGTCCGCTCCGGGGCAAAAGCAAGTTTCGCGAATACGATCTCGGGCACTGATTTGATTGTTGGCGCGCGCAGTGGCGGTATCCAACTACTGCTCTATGCGGTCTTTCGAATTGGAAATGCCACTAACAATATGACGTGGCGCAGCTATGAAGACATCCGACAACGTCCCGAAGTCGATTGGATGATTCCACTGTCACTCGGAGATAGTCATCGCGGATTTCGAGTGCTTGGGACCAGCCAAGAATACTTTGAGCGGTACAAATTTCGCCGCGGTCGCAGCCTCGTGTTCGCCTCGGGCAAAAGGTTTGACGACCTATTCGATGCCGTCGTTGGAGCAGATGTCGCGCGCGAGCTTGGCTACAAGGTCGGCGATAGAATAGTTGTTGCGCACGGAGTAGGACGAATTGGTCTCAATCGACACGATGATAAACCATTTCGCGTGTCCGGCGTTTTGGAAAAAACTGGAACGCCAGTAGATCGAACGGTGCACGTGAGTTTGGAGGCCATTGAGGCCATTCATGTCGACTGGCAAGGCGGTGCGCGACGCTCCGACCGTAAGGTGACGGCGGATGACGTTCGCCAGATGAATCTTCGCCCAAAAGCTGTGACAGCAGCGATGGTCGGCCTCAATTCAAAACTCGCTATATTCAAGCTGCAACGCTACGCCAATACCTACCGGTCAGAACCCCTTTCCGCCATACTTCCTGGGGTCACTCTGTACGAGTTGTGGGGCCTTGTCGGAACCGCGGAGACTGCTCTTATGGTGGTTTCCTTTATGGTTGTGGTTACAGCGATACTCGGCATGATCACAATGATATTGGCCACACTTAACGAAAGGCGTCGAGAAATTGCGATCCTGAGATCCGTAGGTGCAGGGCCACGAACAGTCGTCGGTCTGCTCGTATCCGAAGCTGGTATTCTAACGCTGCTCGGTGTCGTTGTTGGCGTTGTCCTAACTTATGGCCTGCTGTTTGCCCTTCGCCCCGCTATAGACTCAGCCTACGGTTTGTACTTGGACATTTCTGCGCCGTCCTTCACGGAGTTCGCTGCGCTGGCGGCGATTATCCTGGGGGGCGTGCTCGCGGGGCTCTTGCCGGCCCTACGCGCCTACCAGCACTCTCTTGCTGATGGTATGACGGTTCGCAGTTGATCCAGATTGCGAACTCTTGGCCCGTTGAAAAAAATCCCTCGCCACCTTCAATTCTATCGGTATGCTTCTTTCTTAATAGATGTGCACATTTTGTGTCTCGCTTATTCGAGAGTACTAGTGCGAAAGTGGGACACAGTCGTGGCTAGGAGAGAGATATGCTTCCTTTCGTGTTAATCATACTAACAGTCCTCCTGGGTGTCGCAGTCATGTGCGTCGGGGTGTTTATGTATGCGAATGTTTCGGGGATCATTAATGAAGGTGCTCTGGTGTTCACTGTGCTTGGGACCGTCATCGCCTTCTGCGGATCTGTGATGGCGTTCGCGGACCTCTACTTGGCGTTGGCGCTCATCGCTGCCGGTGCGATCAGTCTGGCTGCAGCCTATCTCTGTGTTCTGGCCGCTCAGTGGCTCGATGCCTAACTAAGTTGGCAACAATAGTGCTCTCTTCAAACTGCCAGCCCTTGAAGATGAGGCAGTAGAACTGAGATCTCCGGACGAGACGTTTTTCGCCCAAATCGGTGGTAGCTACGCAGGGTGCTCGGCCGGTGAAGGTTGGCGCAAAATCGGGATAAGTGATACTGCCAAAGTCAGGCTGCCCAAAATGAGCGGGTAAGAAAAGCTACCTGTCGCATCGTAGGTCCAGCCGGCCAGAAGCGGACCGATGAGCTGTCCAAGAGCGAAGGCAGCCGTCATGCTTGCTACATAGAATTGAGCATTCGAACATCCACCGATCCTGAGTGCTTCTCGCAGTCCGACCATGGTTATAACCATGAACGTGCCGCCGACACAAACACCGCCGAACACAACCGCCATAGTGTGCGAAGATATTGCAGGGACGAATAGGCCGACTGCGGTCACAAGCTGGCTGGCAACCCATACCTGCCTATTAGAAAATCGTATGCAAAGCCGAACAACAAAAACAGTGGACAGTGCTGCGGCTGCCCCAAATATAGGCCAACTCCAACCGAAAAGGATGGGTGACGAAACTGATTCTTGCGCCATCACCGGCAAATACGTGGCGGGGACAATGTAACCCAAGCCCATTGCACCGTAAGGGATCAGAAGGTTCCATGGTCGCCGACTACGATCTCGACGTTCGCGATGAAGAGCCTGAGCGTTTGTAAACTGCATAGGCCGGGTCAGTGCGAAGATGCCGACGGTAGCAATCAGCGTAGCGATGCCCAGGAAGAGCCATCCTTGCGAGCTTGGTGAGTTAGCAAGCATTAGGAGAAGTGCTACCAGCCCGACGACTGCGATGCCTCCACCAACGCCCGCAAAGACCCAGCCCTGTAGATCCGTGCGCGATACCTCCGCCAGCATTCTAATGAACTGCGTGCCGACGATTACGAGGACAAGTGCACTGCATAAGCCTGCGATCCAACGGGATATGAGCCAGATCCAATAAGCATCCGCTAGCCCCAGAACAACCGTGGACATTCCGATTGCCAAGAGCGACATGGTAAGCGTCACTTTCGATAGTGCCCAAGGCCATCTGGCAGACAGGGCACCCATGGCGTAGCCCAAAAAATGCACAGATGCCAGCACGCCACTTTCGCTGATGCTTAAGACGCCTTCGGACAGCATAATTGGCAGCATCGGTGTAAATGCAAAACGTCCGACGCTCATCGCTAACATGAGTGTTAGAAACCCTGTAAGTGCGATCTGACGTGCAGAAGGTGTGGGCATATTCCGGAATAGACGGTTGCTCTTTGAAACAGCAGCTTTACACGATCCGGATATTCAGAAAAAATGAATTAAAGAGATAGGTGGTTTCTGAAAATGAGATGGAAATAAGCGAGATTGTAATGCGGCGAATAGACTTGGCGGCGTTGGAGATTTTCCGGCAGGTTGCGCTTGAAGGTAGTATTTCAGGAGCTGCCCTCAAGCTGAATCGCGTGCAATCGAATGTCAGTACGCGCGTCAAGTTGCTTGAGGAACGTCTAGGAACAACTTTGTTCGAAAGAGAACCAAGGGGGCTCACTTTGACAGAGTCGGGGCAGACGTTGCTCACTTATGCGGATCGGCTGATATCACTGTCAGAAGAGGCAGTTGATGCGCTGACAGCAACCGAGCCTAGTGGCCCCTTTCGCATCGGCACGATGGAAAGTACAGCTGCGTCTCGCTTGCCCGAATTCCTATCGCGCTATCACGGCCTGTATCCGAACGTGACAATTCATCTCGAAACAGATACGGCGGGAGGTCTTACGCGACGACTATGCAGCAACGAACTCGATGTAGCGTTTGTCGCTGAACCAATCGCGACGGAGGGGCTAGTTTGGGAGGCTGTGTTCGAAGAGCAGCTGCTTCTGGTGGCGCCCGTGTCGTTTCCTCCACTGCGACACGCAAAAGAGATTAGCGGCAAGACAATTATCGCGTTCGAAGAAGGGTGTGCCTATCGGCGTTACCTCAATGACTGGCTTGTTGAAGAGAGCATAGTACCTGGTAGCATCTTGTCTGTTGGATCCTACTTGGCGATACTGGCTTGCGTCTCCGCTGGCAATGGATATGCAGTAGTGCCGAAATCCGTTCTTGACGTGATCGCCAGCAATGGAGAATTCCGTCGACACAGACTGCCCAAGCGTTATTCACGAATCAAAACGCTTCTTGTACGGCGCAAAAATTACTCATCATCGAAGCTCGATGCTCTAAGAGCCATGTTGCCCCGTATCCCGCTTACAAAGCGGTACTAGATGAGCTGCAGTATCGGGCGATCGCCGGAGATTTGCTGAACAAAGTCAACCTGATCGCCGTTCCAATGGTACCTAAAATGATCACTCTGTTTGGGCGGCGTCACTACATCAGGGTAAAAGACCGCGATACATTCACCGCCCGAATGACGCAAACTTGGATAGACGATTCCGTCCTGGTTCGCTGATTTCTGCTTCTTGGCGAATGCCTGCGGAACGGGATAACTCGCGACGTCCGGATCCAGAAGACCTTCGTGGCCAGGTGTTCTAAGATCGACAAGAAGTGCATCGATTGAGCCCACCAGCTGTCTAACCTCCGAGATCCAGCCCGGTTCCGTTTTCGAACTCTTATAAAAACGGCCCATATGGAATGTGTGTTCTCGCAGTGCCGTTTCGAGGCTGTTGGCACAGTAGTAAACGCCGAAAGTTCCGTCGGAGAAGCGTGATGTTCGATCTGGGGAAATGTGCGTGAAGGCAGCCATCACCCAGGAGGCCCCCTCCCCCGAAAGTCGGCGGTTGACAGGAACCAAAGACAGTTCTCCGATTTCCTCATAGATGCGCGGGTTGGTTCGGGATTGGGCAATCGCAAGCGCCTCCCAATCACGAGGATCTGCTATGTCATCGTAAAGATTGATAGGTGGAAAGTGCGACATGATCAGCCGGTGGGTCTTCGGCCAGCGCACCCGGGACGTTTTGATTCCTACCATCCGCCGCGCACAGAATCCAAATAGCGTCGGACACGGATCAGATCCTCCATGCCGCCGCGAAGAAGAAGGTCAAGCGCGGATTGATCACCGAAGATCGGTGATTGAGTCGACATCCAATCGTAGCCGCGTTGAGGGTCTGAGAATATAATTCTGAGAGCCTTGTGGATGCCAAGAAGATTTGACAACCGATCAGCCAGGTCCCTGGTCACACGGCCATAGTCTCCATCCCTCCAACGCTGCAGTCTCTTCGTTGAAATGCCACCAAGAATAATTGCGGCATCAGCGTCCTTCACGCGCCATTTGGCGAAAAGAATGATGATTGCGCGCTGCATGGCTTGGTGTTCGCCCTTGCTATAGTCGCCAGGAACGTGTGCTGCCTTAAGGTTGGCTCCAGAAGGGATAGGATTGAGCATAATGCCTCCTTTGTCCATATATAGTGTGTTCTAGGACATTTGTCCACTTGGGTGGAATGGCGATTGAGCCACGACCGAAGTAAGTTCTTGTGGCAAAACACTAAGTTCGAGATCTATCGCTTGCGCTGAGTGGCGACCCATCCAGCGCCGAGCATGTCCGGCGTACATCGCCAGCCTATATTTTGATTGATGCGCTCGACCTGCACACACCAACGCTCGTGATCTGTGCGTGACCATCGATCCTCTCCAGTCCGTTTAATTTCTGCCGAAAGTAGATCAACACGGCTCGAGAGCTTATCGATACTGTACTTGATTGCGCCGCGCTCAGAGGTCGCGAAGTACGTGGCAGAAAGAAGGAATGCTGCGGTAACGATGGCCAGGACGATCGGCATCGTGACTGGGGGCACAGACACTCTGCTTGAGGGAGGGGCTGAGCGACGTATTGTGTAGTGGGCTGGTCGCGGCGGAAGTAGCTGGTGATGTGGCGACGGTCGGCACTCTCAGAAGTGCGGTGGAGGGCGATTGTATGCGTCTCCGTTCGTCATCCAAATGCTCCAAGGAAATTGCCAGGCGTTGCTGGTCACACTTAGTGCCAGCCGCATTGTTCTCGGCCGTTATCAACAGGTGTGGCAGAAATCACAGCCAGATCAGATCAGATCGGTAGTCTGTACGGGCATCCCACCCCCCGGATGCGCACGGAGAGTATCCCCCCTTGCCTCTCCGTCTATGGCGGCCTGGACTGGGCAGGCCGCCACTTCTCGGGACGAAGAAATTATCCGAACACACCAAGAAATTGAATCTGCATGCCCTGACTGAAACGACCATCAGCTGGTAGGCGGCGGGAGCAGGTATTTATATAGTACATCTGTGGCATGGGGCTGTATGTCAATTCTGAGCGTTCGCCATCTGCCTGTCGTGCTCCGACCCGGGCATTTGGGGAGAGTGTGTGCTCCGTTCCATCGGCTCATTTAATATTGATCGGTTTGGCGTCCCGCCAACATTTCGAGCCCTCGGCCAAGCAAAGGGCTTCTTTGTGAGGTGCTCTTGGGAGTACTTCACTTTCATTGTGGTCGTCTTTGACCCAGATCTTGCAGCTGGACTCAACGGGATACGTTGAGGTCGATTGGTCTTACTCTTGGGTTGCCACCAAGTCCGGTCGTTCCAATCCAAATCGGACCATTGCAAGTTCGCAACCTCGTCGCGTCTTTGCGCCGTGAGGATCAAGAGTTGAACATAAGGTCCAGAGGGATAACTCATTTGCTCGCGTCCCCGCCATGCGGCACGCAGTTCGTCGTCGTTGAGGACGCGCTCTCGCTCAACGTGTTTGGCTGGCTTCATGAGCCTGTGGCAGGGTGACGATTGTAGGTATTCCCGTTCGATGCACCAATTGAAGAGCTTTCGGATGCCCGAAAATGCATGGTTCGCAGCACTCGGTCCATCTCTATCTCGGACTTTGTTCCGGAGAGCCATGATCATGCTCTTGTCGATCGACGAGACCGGGAATTTTCCCCAAACCGGCACGAACTTCTTGCGCAAGATCCGTTCGGTTTCTCTCTGCGATGAACTGGTCGACGATTGTTGCGAACATCTGGCGGTCATGACACTCCCGCCTGCCGACCGACCCATTTACCAGTCACCAGTTCGGTCGAGCTGGCTGCGTGCAGGATGGCGCCGCGCTTAAAGCTGACTTGAGCGATAGCGGGCACGCTACTGGTCATTCGGTAGCGTGCCATTTATGTTGTGGGCTGCTCACAAAAAGCATCATGCCTTGTATTCGTGCCACGTGATCGAGCGAATAGCCGATTGCAGCTCTCCCTGGTGCGGTTGGGTCTCGTAGGATTCCATTTCGTCGGTAAAAAGAACCCAAGGCAGCACTAATGTTCCTCCTGCTCATCCGTGTCCGGAGGCTGATGGGTCGCCGAGAGCAGGTAGAAGGCGCCTGCTATGATAAAGATCGAGATCGGCTTTATTAGCGTCGACCAAGGCGCGCCATCCGGCATGTCTGGCCAGTCAGTGGTGAAGTCTACAATGAGATAGACAATGATCACGCTGACCAGAGTCGCTTTTAGTTCCACTAAACCGTTTACGCTCATCCATGCGGGTAGTTTCGCGCGATCCTCCGGCGACAGCTCGAAGACAAAGCCGAAAGCTATTGCGTAAGCAAAGATCAGGAGCACAATTCCGAAGAGGAACGCATCGGTGCCACTCATGATCGAGCCGATGACGATCTTTCCATCATCCTGCGCAATGGCGGCAACCGCGCGCAAAATTTTTGCCGCGCCATGCCAAAACATGAGAAGCGCTCCAACGAGTGCACCGAGGGACGGAATCAGCATGAGGTGGCGGAACGATATGAAAAAATTTAGCATGAGACCGTCTGCTTTCTGCTAATTGCTGACGCTCGAACTCCGGCTTCGAACAGCGTCTTTCTGGGTGCCGGCGCGTTCCTGTCTGTTCGCTTAAGGACGGTCATTATGATCCGCTTTGCCCGATGGCGTAAAGCTGTGCTCACCGGACGGTTGCCAAACAGGCTAGTGTTCGAATGCAGAACGGTATCATCGATGAGTGACTGTGATTTCGCAATCATTCGATTGGTGGAGTACCATTCAGACAGATCCGGTAATTCAAAGCCAGGCAACAGCTGCTGAGCAATTGGGCTGGAGCCTGATGACCTCGTCTGCGACCTCGACCAAGCCGCAGGCAGTGAGATCGCATTGCAGGTGATGCACGTGGAGACATTCGACGAACTGGTTGTCGAAACGGACACTGCTTTTATGACGAGGCGACGCTTGCAGGCGATGAGGCGAGATTCATTGATTGCGACAGCACCACGTCTACGCTGGGGGCGGGTGACTTCGATTTTATCATCGTCAGATTTTCCGTCGGTGCAAGCCAGTCCGATGTTTGAGTGTCGCGGTGCGAATGGTGCATTTTCGCAACATCGTCACATCATTCGCACAACACAAGTTAACAACCAGGATCCGTTAACCATAAGGATAGAGCACTCCCGCATATTGCGTTGAGTTTGTTTTAGCGGGAGTGTCGTTTATGTGGGGTCGGGTTGGTTTTGCCGCTACGCTTGTAAGCGTTGTGGCTTTTGGTAGTGCTGCCGTTGCGGGCGAGGATGTCTTCGAGGGCGTCGAGGACGTGGTCTACACACCACCGTTTTCGTGGTCCGGATTTTACATCGGCGGTCACATTGGCGGGATTTGGAGTGATGTGAGTTACAACAACGTCGAGACCCGAAACCACAAACACCACCATTACACGACTTATGATCTTGTTGGCTTATCTGAACGCGTTTCAACCGATGCCTCCGGTTTTTCCGGCGGTTTGCAAACGGGGTTGCAGCGGCAGTATGGCAATTGGGTCGGCGGAATCGAGCTGACTGCTTCATTCAATGATCTGGATAAATCAGACTTTGCGAAGATGTGCGGCGCTTACTATTGTCGCCCCGGCCAACGCAAACGCACGACCGAGATCGGAAATCTCTTCACAACGGTCGCCCGTCTCGGGTGGGCAAAAGATCGTTGGATGGGATATGTCAAAGGTGGCTGGGCGCGCGGCGAAGTGGTTTTCAAGCAAATTGACAAGTACCGCGGTTTTCGCCACTCGTCGGACAGCTATCAAGATGGGTATGCGCTGGGAGGCGGTTTCGAATACGCCATTCACAAGAGCATTACGCTCGCGATCGACTATACCTACGTCGACCTCGACGTCGACGATCAGCTTCGAGCACAAATCAAATTTTGCCACCATAGAAATGGCAGGCTCTGCAGCGCAACGAACAAAGATATCGATGCTAACCTGCATCAGGTTACGTTTCGTCTCAATTACAAGATGGGGCACACCCGCTACATCGCGCCACCAAAGGGCTAAATCGGTTCGCGCGAACAAAGACATATTCGAGACTGGCCGGTTTGGAAATCCTCCAAGCCGGTATTTTCTGTTTGGTTGACAATCCGACAGTACAGGTGAACAGCGCATGATCGGCAGAGGACGTGGATGCCCAAATAGATAGTTTTTTCGGCTTTCCGTCCGTCCCAGCGATGATATTGGGATCTCTTATTGTAACATGTACGAAGTGCTGCCGCCGCAAACCATGCATCTTTTCTAGTTACCGACAGACATTCGGACAAACGGTTGAACGCGTAGAGCCAAGCTGCCCAAACTTCTACCGTCAGCCCAACCGAGAGGGCGAGAGATTCTCCCGGGCAATCCGTTTCAAATGTGCGCGGTTGCGGAAATCGAGCCACGATTGCTCGGTCTAGAGATGCAACTAAGTCTTTCTCGTCGCTGGCTCGCAACACCTCGGCGAATGTGTCCTCATTGCTGTCAAATGGACCGCTCTGGACCCTTGACGTTGCGTTCGAGTCCAACACGGCAGCGACCAACGCGTTTCGGTTTCAGTTCGAAAAATCTCGACGGGGATCTCCTGGCCGCAGTTTCTAGTCGGC
>JBPCWA010000405.1:0-4910 GCA_051009975.1 Hyphomicrobiaceae bacterium | reverse complement strand
CAGGAAATACCGGCAGTACCATTGAAACCAGCTCCTTGGCGCGCCGCCCTGAGCGCAAAGTACTCTAAGGCTCACTTCTGCTGCGTGCCGGTTTTGGCATTGCCGAGCAGGAAGCTGGATTGGCGCCACTTGATTTCTCCCGATGTAGATCACACCATCGGGCTTGATTTGACCAGGCACTGAACTGACTACCGGACGCTGATTCGGAGCGCCCTTCGATTGGGGATCGAAAAATGACCACGCAACGGGGTGCTCTGTTGATCCCCCTCTGGTCGGTGCACTGTCGACATGCTCGAAGGTGAGCCATATCGAGGTGGTGAAAGTCGGTGTCTTGCAATTAATGTGCAGCCCGACAAGGCCGAACGTCGCATCTTTGACGACGCCGAACCGGGATCCGTCGAGTCTGACCTGCTCTGATCGGAAGCGCTTGGCGGCGATCTCGACATCCGTCAACACATTCCAAGCCAAATCCTGTCTTGTTTGCTGCAGTTAATTTTATGGCCGTTTAATTTTATGGCCGTTTGGAATGGGGTTTCAGTCTCAATAGGGCGCGTGCGTTTTCGTGACACACTTTTTCGCGTTCAATGCTGCTCAACGGCGCCTGATCAATCCACTGCCCAGCAGTTGTCGACGACTCGAAAGGGTAGTCGACTGAAAACATCACACGATCCGCACTCATCGCATCTATAGTGCAGCGCAATGGCTCATCGGAGCACACACCTGCTGTTGTGCACCAAACATTGTTGCGAAAATACTCCGACGGGTTCTTTGACAATGTCTTGCTGCCGCGGTTCGAAATTTCCCATCGGCAGTCAAGTCTCCAAAGTTGAAAAGGAAGCGTTTCGCCCATGTGGCCCAGGATGAGTTTTGCCTTCGGAAACCGGTCGAATACGCCAGCAAAAAGAATGCGAAGCGCGTGATTGCCGGTTTCGACCGTCCACGACCAAACCGGACCCCATAGCTCGGGGTGGTTGTGATACATGTATGGAACATCAGGAGGATTGTTTGGGTGGAGATAGATCGGAGCTGTGAGATCGGAAGCCCTCTCCCAGAGGACTGAGAAGCGGTCGTCGTCGAGATAGGCACCATTCGTCTGACCATTAATAAGTGCGCCTGAAAATCCAAGATCAGAAACGCATCGTTCCAGCTCGTCGGCCGCTGCCGTCGGATCTTGTAGGGCCAGGTGCGCAAAGCCACCAAAGCGTTTTGGGTTCTTGGCGATTTGTTCAAACAAGTAGTCGTTGCAAACTTTTGCCATGCGAACGGCTTTTCCCGTCTCAATTTCAGCTTGTACCCCTGGTCCGGCAAGTGACAGGACCGACTTCTCGATTCCAATGGAGTCCATGGACGCGATTCTGCGTTCACCGAAGTCTTCGAGCGCTTCACGGGCCCTACCGAATAGATCAGGACTGATGTTGCTCGCTGTCTTTGACCAGTAATCTACGAAGTCTGGATGCATGAAGTGCTCTTCGAGAGCAATTTTGTCAGTGCTCATCGGGGATTTCCTTTGGTGCTCGGAGTGGCGGCTGACGCACTTTTACTGGCGCGATAGGGCTGAATAAACTAATAGCATATCGCGAGCGGGTTCTGTTCCCACGCATCGAGTGACAAATTTCGTCTATACGTGTTGAGTACAGCTTTGCTGAGGTCCTGCACCGCTTGGATCTTGGAAGGCTGTCGCCTGCGATATTTTTCGGGAGCATCTTTGTTAATCTGGTTGCCAATCGAATTCCAACCGCTACGTCCTTCGCGCCTTCGCGCGCAAAAAGTTCGAGGCAGGGACCATTGACCCACCGTTCAATACGGCCATAAACTTCGACCGGTTTGGCGCCTATGTTGCCGGTGTTCGCTGAACAGCAGCAGCCGCACATCCTTGGCCAATCGTGGTGGTCTGCAGCATGTACCAACCAAACACAGTTCCGGGTTGGCACGCGTCCAGAAGCCAAGTCCGACGAAGAACGGATTATCTTCGATGGTTTTCTGCCGTCCGGCTTTGTTGATCTTGACCCAATTGAAGGCAACGGTCTTGTAGGAAAAGGCCCAAGTGCGCATCAGGTCGATTCCTTCAGGAAGCATGGGGGCTCTCTCCCAGAGAAACAGTGCCAGAGAAACAGTGGGCAGTCTTTCGCTGCAAAGTTATGCGGGGGGGAAGCTTTGAGTTCGTCAAGTGACGGCACGTCGTAATGCGAGATAGCGGCGCGGCCGGTTCCTTTGGCGCTGAAGTTCTTAAAGTACCATGGAGGAGCGGTATCCGCGATGGTAGAAGGGACGGCATCAAGTGATACGGCGTTAATGACTGAAAACAAGCCTGGTTCCAAACCGAAGTTCGCCCAATTTCTCACATACTTTCCAGTGAGAGTCGGGCAGAAGCGTGCGCCGTCACGGTTTCCAAAGCCCTGGTCATTTCGCGCAAGAATTCCGATCCCTTTTATCCTTATCAAGCTCACACTCGGCGATCTAGAATTGCAATATGGTAACAACAGCAAAAACGTTTGATGTCTTTAGCCGAGAGTTTAAACGTGAACCTGGCCCTACATGCGCAGCGATGCTCGCAGCCGGTTCAGTCGTCAGGGTTCGGCTGCCTATTTTCGGAGCAACCGCATTTGTCACCCAACACGAAAGTGTCGAACGACTTCTGAAGGCCTCGACAGATTTCTCTACCGATTTCTTGCGTTCTGGACGCAGCGGCCTAGCCACATTCTTGCGCTGGATGCCTGGTCCGCTTCGACTTCTCTCTGAAAACATGCTTCAGAAAGATGGAGTAGATCACCGTCGACTGCGAAGGCTCGTTGACGGCGCTTTTCGGCGAAACGAAATCGAGGCCTTGCGCCCGCGTATTGAATCTATCGCGGACGAGTTGATAGGCAGATTGGCGAGATCGAGCGACGGCGACCTGGTTCGTCACGTTGCGCGCGAGCTTCCGCTTGCGGTCATCTGCGAAATGCTTGGCCTTCCGCAAGAGCATCGTCCACAATTCACGCGCTGGATGGCATCGCTGTCCGAAGTGCATTCCATTGGCGGAGTAGCGCGTCTCATTCCCGCGATAAATCGCATCAACCGGTATTTGCGCGCGCGGATCGAAATACGACGCGCCGATCCGCAAGATGACCTGATATCTGCACTTGTCCATGCCGAAGGAGACGGAGATCGACTGAGTAATAATGAACTCTTGGCCATGTGCTTTCTGCTTTTCGTCGCTGGCCACGAGACGACAACACACCTAATTAGCGTTGGTACGCTAACGCTTCTCCAGAATCCGGGAGAGCTGGAGAGACTTCGCGCTGAACCGGACAGCGCTTCGACGGCTGCAGACGAACTGTTGCGCCATGTTTCCCCAGTGCAGATGACCAAACCACGCATGCCAGTGGGGGAAATGCAATTTGAAGGCGTAACTCTTCGGAAGGGTGAGAACGTCATTGCATTTCTGTCCTCTGCAAACCGCGATCCGGCTGTATTCGATGTGCCCGATCGCCTAGACGTCAAACGTCGAGAAAATCGTCACGTCGCCTTTGGATCTGGCCCGCATTTCTGCCTTGGTGCCTGGCTGGGTCGTGCCGAGATGGAATTGTTCCTCAAGCGTCTTATTGATCGCGCGCCCAATCTGCAATTGTCCGTTCCGGAGGACAGTCTCCAGTGGCGCAGGGGGACGGGCCTGCGCGCTGTAAATGCACTGCCTGTTCGTTTGCGCTGACTTGTTTGCAGGTCTGTTGAGTGCACGGTGCTCTGGTGGGAAAGGGGCGTCGGCTTTGTCGGTCAATGAAGCCAGAAAAAAGAAATCTTCAACTTTGACCTTTGGGATTTCGCCGCTATTTGCGGGATTTTTGCAGATTGAGACATCGACCATGCGAATTTAGGTTAGCGTCGGCACGGTCTTCGGGTTTGTCTGCGCATGCTCTTTATTCGATATGGGTGCGTGATTGCAATCTTGATAATCGCCTGATTCCGTTTTGCCGACGGTCGCGATCGGCTTTGTAGATCCGTCATCGTTTGATGTTAGCGGAACAGCATTATGCGATATCGTCATTCACATTAATTATCATTTGCCATAACTTGCTAGCTTGACCCCAATCATAGTGCGTTTGATAAGTTTCTTCGTCGCCGGCTGGCTGCCATGTCTGTCCTCCATATCCTCGAAAATCCATTGAAAGCGTTTTTTGCGAATTGATGCAGCGAGTTCTGTATATCGCATTTGCGGGGCTGGGTTTTTCAGGCGTTGGATAGGAGACTGGTTCAACGGAAGAAGCTGAAAATTTGGTCTCTCCATTGAACTCAGCAAGCTTGTGTTTCATGTTGTGGCGCATAGCGGCTACTGTGCCAAAGGCCGAATGCAAACAGATACCCACTTCCTTTGGTATAAAAAAGCCGGAACTGGACAAGAATGAAATGTTAGTGTGATAGAAAATATAGCCCGGATCATTTGTTGCGATATCGACATACTCCTGACCAAAGCGGGAATCGAGATACAGGCAGTCATCTTCAGCAAGGAAAACGATGGTGTCATCTTCGAGGCTCTCGAGGCCTTGGAGTATCGCCTCCATAATACCAGTGTATGGTACGGATGAGCGGCGCTCGCGCTGCAGTTCCACCTCAACGCCAGAGTTCGGCCATCGCTCGAGGCTAATGCACATGAACTCTAACCCCAGTCTGAAAGCTTGCTTCTTGTGGGTCAGGTAGAAGTTGTTCACAAAGGGTTTTCTGCCACTGGTATAAAATAAAATAGCGCACTTACTCACGTCACTGTTCCTCACATAAGGCCAATAGAAGTCTGTCGCCGGAATGTCGTTTCGGTCAATTAAGTGCAGTCAGTCGAGCTGGAGAAGTAAGTTCACGTTTTAATTGGCGCCCTTGGTTCGCTTTCAGCGGATTAGTTTTATTTGACGTGAAAATGGTTCTGCGTGCAACATGGCCCG
>JBPCWA010000404.1:0-2655 GCA_051009975.1 Hyphomicrobiaceae bacterium | reverse complement strand
GAAGTTATCTTAAGAAAATTCAGTTTGCATTGACTAAGTTCCCATGTCCATAGTCGATCTCTGCCCGAAGAAATCCCTTAGATGCCATCGAAGCGAGTGAGGAGAAATACAAGCCAATTCGGCTCTTCACATTCGCTGGTCGCCTGGATCAATCAGCATGACACGGAATATCCGAATTGACGGACTGCAATACGCTAACTGGTCGGAGAAAATCTTCCGCCAGATGCGCGCCGGTGGTGTCGATGCGGTTCACGTGACTATCGCTTATCACGAGAATTTTCGTGAGACCGTGCTCAATTTCGAACGATGGAACCGATGGTTTGAGCAGTATCCCAATCTCATAATTCAGGGGCGATCGGCCGCCGATGTTGAACACGCAAGACAAACGGATCGCTCAGCAATAATCTTCGGTTTTCAGAATCCGTCTCCGATAGAAGATGACATCGGGCTTGTCGAGATCGTGCATACACTCGGTGCCCGATTCATGCAGCTCAGCTACAACAATCAGTCCCTATTGGCGACGGGCTGCTACGAGACCGACGATCCGGGGCTTACGCGGATGGGCCGGCAGGTCATCAAAGAGATGAACAGGGTCGGCCTTGTGGTGGACATGAGTCATTCCGCTGAACGATCGACACTTGAAGCAATTGAGTTCTCAGAGCGCCCCATTGCCATTACCCATGCCAACCCCTCGTTTTGGCAGCCTGCACTCCGGAACAAGTCCGACACCGTATTGCAAATGCTCGCTGCGTCCGGTGGCATGCTGGGGTTCTCGGTTTATCCGCATCATCTGAAAGACAAATCGGACTGCACCCTGGACAGCTTTTGTACGATGATCGCGCGCACGGCCGAACTGATGGGAACCGAGCATCTCGGCATAGGTTCGGATCTTTGTCAGGACCAGCCCGACAGCGTAGTTGAGTGGATGCGCGTGGGGCGCTGGACCAAAGGCATTGATTACGGTGAAGGGTCAGCATCGGCAGCCGGGTTTCCCGACATGCCAAGCTGGTTTCAAGACAATCGAGATTTCGCGAACATCGAGATCGGACTGAGAAAAGCTGGATTCAACTCCAGCGAGGTCGCTGGGATCATGGGTGAAAACTGGCTGCTCTTCTTTCAGAACAGTTTTGATCGGCAACTTTAGCACGCCGTCTTCAGTGCATTCACATTGGTGAAGAGCTGAAGCAATGCCATCGAAGATCGCGACGCAAGATCGCACAGATGCATCTAAGAGGACCAAGGAGAATATCAATGACGGATATACCGGCCGGCACGGGCGAACGTGCGACTGGTTTGAGTGGTGTCAACGTACCGATCTTCTTGCTGACTGGCGGGTTTATTATCCTGTTTTGTGTGCTTGCGCTCGTTAGTCTGGAGACCTTGTCAGCGGTAGTTGATGCGAGCTTTGCGTGGTCGGCAAAATTCTTCGGTCTCTATTGGCAGTTGTTGCTTCTGGCGACATTTCTAATGGGGTTGTTGATCGCCATATTGCCAGGCGGCAAGGCGATTATGGGCGGCTTGGCAGCACCCGAATTCACATTGTTCCAATGGGGTTCAATGATAATGTGCACGCTGCTCGCGGGAGGCGGTGTGTTCTGGGCAGCTGGCGAACCGATGGCGCACTTCACGTCGATTCCACCACTGTTTGCGGACATCAAGCCGCATACAGCCGAAGCGGTCCGGTTTGCGCTAGCCCAATCATATCTGCATTGGGGTTTCCTAGCCTGGGCGATTTTGGGCAGCCTGACGACGATCATGCTGATGTACTATCACTATGAAAAGGGCCTCCCGCTTGCGCCGCGCACATTGCTCTATCCGGTCTTCAAAGAAAACGCGCTCAATGGCCCAATCGGTTGGATCGCCGATGCCTCGTGCATCATCGCCGTCGTTGCGGGTACGGTCGGACCAATCGGCTTCCTCGGATTGCAGGTCAGCTATGGGCTCGAGGCCCTATTCAGTATCCCAAATGGCTTCGCCACCCAAGCCACCGTGATCGCCGGCCTCGTCGGTCTCTATACAATCTCGGCGATAACAGGTGTCAACAAGGGCATTCAGATTCTCAGCAGGATCAACATTGTCCTGGGGGCTGTCCTGCTCGCTTTCATCATTGTTGCCGGCCCGACGGCTTTCATCTTTTCCAGCTTCTTTAGCGGCTTGACGACCCACTTCAGTAACTTTTTCCAGATGGCACTCTATCGCGGTGACGCCGGACTATTTGGCGATGCCGGATGGCTCGGCTGGTGGACAGTTTTCTTCTGGGGCTGGTTTCTAGGCTACGGTCCGCTGATGGCGATGTTCATTGCACGGGTCAGTCGTGGTCGGTCGATCAGGTCGATCGTAATTATGCTCTCGATCGTTGCACCGATCGTCACCATGTTCTGGTTTACGATCGTTGGGGGGACCGGGCTGGGGCTGGAACTCGCTGAACCGAACACGGTTTCCGAGGCGTTCAAAGGCTTCAATCTGCCGGCAGCCTTGTTGGCAATAACTCAGGCCTTGCCGCTCGGATTTATCGTGTCGATCCTGTTTCTGGTGCTTACGACGATATTCGTCGCGACGACCGGAGACTCAATGACCTATGTCATCTCGGTTTCGATGTCGAAGACCGATAATCCATCCACTGTCGTTCGTGTATTCTGGGGCATCGCAATGGGA
>JBPCWA010000403.1:0-3055 GCA_051009975.1 Hyphomicrobiaceae bacterium | reverse complement strand
TGCGGATCATTTTGATCATTGCATCATAATCCCAACCAGCTTCCCTAAGGTTCGGCTCGACATGATCGGGCCACCAGTCGTAACGACCGCCCCAAATAGTCTCGTGAACAATGTTCTGGAATTCGACCGACCGCTTCCAGATTTCCGCCACGTTGGCCAACCGAACGAGCCAGGTGATGTAGGGCTGCTTCTCCAGCGGATGGACTTGCATATCGGCAGATTCTGGCGGATAGCCGTTTTGCCAGATCGGGTCAGGATTAGGCCATCTGCGTGCAATACCGTGGTACTCGCCGGAGCGCCGGAAGTCATTGACGCCGTCGGACCACTTGTACCATCGACCCGACCCCGCCTTGCCGCCTTTGTGACGTGTACGGACAGCTACCGGAAAGATCGTGCGGATACGCATGTCTACGTTGAAGTTTGAGTAAAGATACGTCAGGCGCGGAAGCACCAACGAGCTGTATGGGCTGCGCATCGACCAGCAGACATCGACCTTGAGAGGGTTTTCTTCCGTAACGATGTCGGTCAGCTGAGGCAGATAGGCCGCCCTCATCGGATGGACCTCGTCGTTGTAGTGTGTCCAGTTCCAGTTATCTTTGGGCGGCGGTGGGTTCACCGCGTCCGGCACCGGAGGCATCTCCGGCACGCCACTCATGTCGGGCCAGTCGGCATCCATGGACGTCAAACCGTCGAGTATCTTCTGATCAATGACTGGCATGGGCGTTTTTCTCCAACAATGAGGGTTTCCCGTGTGTTCGCGCGATAGTGAGAAGGAGCGCGTCCGGTTTTTAACCCAAAGCTGACATCTCCGACCTCGAGATTGAGGTCTGCTAGGTGCCAATAGCCGACATCAGATCTATCGCGGCACAGTCGACTTCCGTGATTGCTACAGTTTTGTAGAGCTACTCAAAGGATGGCGGCTTTTTCTTCCATGCGCGGGACCGACCCAGCCTAAAGCCTTCGTTATAGAGTGCAGTCATATACGTCGGATCGAATCCTCCCGCGCTCGTGACGTTAAAACTCCCTGGTATGTAAGCTAAGTTGTAGTCAATACCATTGACCCGCGCGAGCTCGTAAAGTTCATAAAGGTCGCCAATACCTTGTTCCTTCATCAAGGTTGAAATGGATCGCGGACCGATAGACAGTGCACTGACCTTTACTGCTTGCTTCTCTGGCGTGACGCGTCCATTGCGGATGATATAGGCGCGCCGAACCGGTTTAACGCCGATACGCGAATCCACTTGTTTCGCACTGAAATGCGGGGGAAGCATGAAAACCTGACGAGCCGTACCACCATCGACGTGCATTTCGTCGTACACATTGCCGTTTGCAGCAACCTTGATCATGCCTGGCGGGAAAACACCTGGGATTGCAGCGGAGGAGAGGAGGATCTTGCGGAACAAGTCGAGCGCTTGCGGGCTACCGCTCGAGGCGACTTCACCCATGTTCCAAACAACCGCACGCTGCGAATCGAGATTCGTCGTTCCGACATAGAGCCGTCGCCCCTTCCGATGCTCCGCGGCAACCTCTCTTAGAAACTCTTCAGTCACATAATGCGCAATGAGCTTGGCCAACGGCGCATTGCTTGCTAACGAAGACCCACCAAGCAGGCCTCTCACCGGTTGGATGATTGCGATATTGTTGGTCTGGGATGTCGTAAAGACATGCTTCAGCGCGGGGTCATATTTTGGTCCCAAGAACGCGAAGGGGGCCGTTAGGGCGCCGGTGCTGACCCCTGTAACCAAGTCGAATTTGGGCCGGTCGCCACGTGCTGTCCAACCATTCAGCAGGCCTGCTCCGAAGGCTCCGTCACTGCCACCGGCCGAAATAGCGAGATAAGTCACCCGCTGGCGCTGGGCGCCTCGCACTTGAGACCATCTTTCTCGGATAAGTGCGTCGGCGTTGGGCGGCATTTCATCCCCCCAATAACGGATTGTGGATCCTCTGATCCCCGCAACAACGACTTCATTCTCAAGCGAAGTTGGGACAATGTTGCGGGACACTCCCGCACAGGCCGTAAGCCCCAAGACAAGCGCAAGACACAACGCAACTCTTTTCATGCCTTTCCATTCCAACGCAGCGGCATCACATGCGCTTCTTAGGCGCGCAGACCCTCTAATTTAGTTTGTCCAGTCTTTGCTTGCCGAGCCGCTCTTTGCGGCTGACCCTCAGTATGTCGTCCGCAAACGGACACTAAATACAGATGCCTGATCAATCTCTGTAGTGAGAGCGGGGTCGAAGACCGACTGATAGCTTAAAGTTGTATCCACAGCCGGGAAGAGTGCGAAACGATAAAATGTTTCAAAATTGTATTCCTCCCGAGACCCCGCAACCACTGATTCTACCCAGTTGAACGCAATGCCGAACATATCATTCTTAATCCGAATGGGGTCGAACGGGTCATTTAAAACAAAAGACAATCCGGCTTGTTGCTTCCAGATGGCGGAATCATTGTAGCTGCGGCCGTACCGAAAGATGCCGACAGCGCGGCCGTCGCTGGTCAGTTCTTGTTCAAGCTTCATGGCGAATCCCCAGCCTTCTTGGCCGGTCATCGCGTTGATCGGTTGTCCATTTTTGGTGCCGTCGCTCTGCCAAAGAAGGAACTTCGAATACCCCGCCTTCGGCGTTCTCGGTAAGAGTTTTACGCCGAGCTGAATCCCTTTGTAGGTATCGCCGGCACCTATATCGCCGAAGTTAAGCCGGTTAGCATTGGCGTCGGAGATCGCACCGACCAAAGAAACTCGGTCGTTTGGATATAGGCCTCCCACAATACCAAGCCCGGAGTCTGCAAATCCCGCGGAAAAAACTCCCGTGCCCACATTCGGCAAAAATGTGGTGACAGGACTAATATACTGTGAGGTTAAGAACGTCTGATCAACGGTGATCTTGCCGACGCGGTAAGCCCAGCCTGCTTCCTTGCTGCCGTGCTGCCAATAAAAATTCCTTGTCAGAAAAGTCGGCTGATAGCGTGACCACGCATTGGCCGTACCGCCTGCGCTGGCCAAATTTACAAACCCAAGATCTTGAGGTCCCGTTGTCCCGTAATCCCAGCGCC
>JBPCWA010000402.1:0-4394 GCA_051009975.1 Hyphomicrobiaceae bacterium | reverse complement strand
GATCAATCCGGACGGTATCCGGCCGCATTTGCTCAGGGTGTCGTTGTGAGATGAATAATGGTTTATGACACCTGTAAATCAAAGGCGAAAGAACAAGAAAGGCAGCCGTGTGGTCAAAATACTGTTCTGCCATGCTTACGGTCTTGATCCCATATCCGCAAGAACGGACATTGGCGACACCACAAAATTATTCTAGGCAATCAAGCGCATATCTTGCCGGGCGTAACCTACTACAATGTTCTGCAAGGAAGGGTGGACAATCACCCCTCCCACTCAAGCGATCATTGTCCTAATTGGCGCGCTTGCATTTTGGCCAATTGCCAACCGTTCCTTTCGGACACTTGAATTTTGGCAGCTTGACTTTAAGCTGCTTTACAACGCTCTTCTTGCAGTTGGGCCATCTGCCTTTCGTGCCTTTGGGGCACTTCTGTTTCGCGATTGGTTTGCACTTTGGCCATTTGCCGGTCGTGCCTTTCGGACACTTCCGCTTCGTGATCGGTTTGCACTTTGGCCATTTGCCGGTCGTGCCTTTCGGACACTTCCGCTTCGCGATAGGCTTACACTTTGGCCATCTGCCGGTCGTGCCTTTCGGACACTTCGGCTTTACGATCGGCGTGCACTTTGGATACTTGCCCTTCGTTCCCTTTGGGCAAACCGGTTTTACAATCGGCACGCACTTACCGTTACTGTACCGCTGACCACGTTTGCACGGCTTGCCAGGAGATGCACACCATAAGCGACTTGAGACTTTCCTGACCCTTCGGCCCTCGCGACGAAGCATTTTCGCACGCCTCGCGCTCGTAATCCGAATTTCGTTACGCTTGCATTTCTCGCCAACCGGCTTGCACTTTGGCCACTTGCCAATTGTCCCGATAGGGCAAACCTGGTCTACAATTGGCACACACTTGCCGCCGCGGAACCACTCGCCGCGCTTGCACGGCTTGGAGGAGCACCAGTGATTCTTCGCGATTTGCCTTACTTTGTGGCCCTGCTTACGCAATCGTGCCGCAATACGTGCGCTTTTTATGGAACGCTCATTGCGATTGCACTGCTTCGGAGAGGGTTGCTTGCAGCACCAGTCTCCATTTTTCAAGCGCTTGACAGTTGTCCAACCCGCCAGCTTGAGCTTCTTCAGTAAAGCTGCGCTTTTGACTGTGCGCGTTCCCGTCGGACAAATTTCAGGAGCCGGCTTGCGACCACACCACTGTCCGTTCTTCAGACGCGTCAGTGTCCATCCCGCCTTCTTCAAAATCGGCACACGCCAGGCGGTAACCTTGCTCATGCCCTTCGGGCAAGGGATCACCTCAGGCTCGTCGGGCTTACGGCCACACCACTGACCATTCTTGAGACGCCTGAGAATCCACCCAGTCTTCCTGAGTACCGGCACCTGACGATAACTAACTTTGCTCATCCCTCGGGGACACGGGACAACTTCTGGTCTGTCAGGCTCGCGGCCGCACCATTGTCCGTCTTTGAGCTTTTTGAGCTTCCACCCCATTGCGCGGAGTTCACCAACTCGCCACGCATTGACTTTGCGCATTCCTGATGGGCAGTAGACTGTTGCCGGTTTGCGACCGCACCACTGACCGCTCTTCTGTCGTACCAATGTCCATCCCTGCCGACGCAGGCGCGGTACGTCCCTACCCGCAACCTTGGTCATGCTACTGGGACAGACAATCTCCGGCGGTTTTTCTGGACCTGGACGACCACACCACTGACCATTTGAAAGACGCAAGAGCCTCCAGCCTTGGTTGCGCAGGCGACGCACACGAGAGCCACGTACTTTGCGCATTTCGGCCGGACATCTCGCGACGATGATCGGTCCGGGCACCGGAGTGATTTTCGGCGGCTGAACCACGGCCACGCAACTGTCACCTTTGGCCTTATATCCCGGAGGACAGGAGCGCGATTTCGCGGCAGCTATGGGGACCGCACATGACCCCGGCGCTGCTGTGGCAATCGCCTCAGCGAAATCGTCTGCCGGGTCAAGGTTTTGCTCAGTACCGCCTGGTGCAGCCGTAACCCAACTTTGGTTTGTGACTAGGCAACCACGTGCCTCAATATCGTCCGCCGCAACATCGATCCAGGCCCACATGAACAGCTTTTGATCCGGCCAGAGTTCAACAGCGTCTTTACTGCAGTCAAAACCAATACCACCCGGAGTGCAGCTCCAGTCGAAAACAGCCGATATGCTCGGGTCGGGCTCATCGTAGAGGGCCACTTCGCCCGAGTAGAGGTTGGAGCCGGTATTTGTGATCGAATGCAAGAATCGGCAACGTTGACTGCCGTCTGCTTGGACCGTGCAATCCACCGGATCGGAAGATTTCTCAAGCAACAGGTTTGTCGGTCCCACGGTCGGATTACATGTGGGCGATGGCATGAAGGACGTGGCATCGGAGACGTCGTCAATCGGATCGTCGTTCCATCGCGTCCCCCCGGGTGCCCATTCGATCGCAGCTATATTCTGCACGAAACAACGGTCGGTGGCCCGACTGACATTTACGAACATCTCAAGATCGATACTCTCTCCGGGAGCCAACTCTACCGCCGGTGTGTAGCACTCATGCAGACCCACTCCGTCAGACCAACATGTCCAAGTATCACCTTCTAGAAAGAAGACATTGGAATCTGGTGGTGGATCTGGCAGTTGATCCGAGACTCGTAATGCACCCAAATAGGGGTCAGGCCCGGTGTTCGAGATGCTCAGAATAAACTTGCAATGCCAGAAGGTGAAACCTTCGATACATCTATCGTCAGCGGCCGATTTAGTCAGCTTAAGATTGGTTCCAAACGGCTCCGAAGGAGTTGGATATATCTCTGGCAGATCTGGAGGTAATATTTCGTCTGGCGTCACGAACCCGGGCGGTATCTCGAACTCGACTTTCGAGCTATCTACCGGAACGTCCGCGATCTCTTTGAAACATTCCTGCCAAATTTCAATGTCGCCAATATGACCCGACTTTCCTGGATCATTGAACAGACCATCGTAGTCGACAAAATAGGATCGGTTCGGAGGCGCGTTTTGGGAGCGCACGAGAGACACATCGTTACCCTGAACGCCATAAACGTCCGAAGCCTCGGCAAGCGTGGTGCCAACTTTTCCAGGGTCTCGGCTCGATCTCAGGCGCTCCCCGGTTGACCAGATCGTACGACCACAGGCCTTCTCCAACAGTTCACCATTTTCACCGTGACCATACCCTAAGGCAACTCCACCGGTAGCGAAGCGGTGCTCCTCAGGTAAGCCGATGGCAAACTCGTCTGCCTCAACCTGCCATGGACCGAACTCTTCAGCATTGCCGGCCGTCTGGCGCGCGTAGCGCACGACACTGGCATTTCCAGACGCAGCAAACGTTGCGTAATTGTAACTGCCCCTCTGCTGGCCACGCTGGGCGAGAACCATGCGACCATCCTGATCGAAGAGCATATCAGTGACCGGCCCGTCACCTGACAGCGCAGATGCCTCCAACTCGAGTCTGGCATCTCCAGCAAATTCACCCTGCGCATTGATGCCGACTGACCAAACCTGTTTGCCATGGGCAACGGCATAATAGAGCCGCCCTGCATGCACCGCCATCGCATAGACGAGACGTTCCGATTGGGTGTACCCCCAAGTGGATGGGTCTTCCGAATTGAACGACGGCGTTGTGATATCCATGATCTTGCCGTCGTCTGCGATCGGCGATAGGTCACCTGCCCGCCGACCGTCTTGGCCATGGTCGAAGCTATCGATGAGAATACCATCGGCGCCAAAACGATGAATGATGCCGACGTCAAGATCTGAAACAAAGAACTGTTTGTTTTGCGCATCAAAAGCGATGTCGCCGATCGCAGGGCCGGAGTTTCCCGGGACGATGGCGAACGCGGAAACGGCGCCGGTCTGGCCGTCAATCTTCCAAATCGTACCTGGGTTGCCGAGAGGTGCAGGACCAAACTGACCTGCCATGAACTCTGCGCCCGCCTGTCCTCGCTTGACGCGTTTCTGTTGACCGTTAGAACTGCGTCTGACGACGATCTGTATGCCGTAGGCGGATGTCGCACCGAGATAAATGTTTGGTACAGATTTGCCCAGACCGTCATCCAGAGCGATCGAGAAAACCTGCCCTACTTCTCTCGCAGGAATAGAGGCTATGGGATCCAACGTCGACAGCTGGCCGCGCGGCTGTCCATTCATGTTGCCAAGTGAGAATATCCGAACAGCTGGACCTTCAAGATCTATGAAGAAGCGATCAAGGGGACTTCCGCTAGTTGGAGCCGTGGCTTCATTTCTGGGTTTGACACCCGAAAAACCGCTCACAACAGCGTCACCGCGACCAAGCAAGACATCTTGAGCGTTCGCCAATGCAAGACTGAGAATCCACAAAACAAGGGCCGACAAGATCGTTAAGAATTTGCGT
>JBPCWA010000401.1:0-2761 GCA_051009975.1 Hyphomicrobiaceae bacterium | reverse complement strand
GTCAAAACTGTGAAGATAGAGGGATCGGGGTGATCAAAAAGAATAGCGCCAACCGGGGAAAAAGTGCGCAGGTCGTACTTGAATGGCGCGTAGTTCCCATGCCACGCCACCACATCCAACGGGCCGTGACCAAGATCTGCGCGATGGAATTGCCCGCACCACTTGAGTGTCAATGTGCACGGGGTATCACGTTCTTCATATGCTGCGACTGGAGTCTTGAAATCTCGTGGATTAGCGAGGCAGTTTGCACCTATGGGGCCGCGCTCGGGAAGCGTGAATTTTGATCCATAGTTTTCACAGACGTAACCACGACAAGGACCGTCCTGCATTCCTACTTTAAACACCATTCCGCGCGGAATGACTGCTATTTCAAATGGCTCGACCGATAGCCGTCCCAGCTCAGTGAAAATGTCAAGTGTGCCTAACTGAGGAACGATGAGGAGTTCGGAGTCTGCAGAGGAAAAATAGTCGTGCCACATAGTGCTGTTGGCGACATAAACGTGTATTGCCATGCCAATCTGCGTATTGACGTCGCCTGCGGTTGTCATTGTTCGCATGCCGGTTATGAAGGTCAGTTCTTCGTCAGGAAATGTTATGGGATCCCAGCGATACTGCCCCAGCGCCAACGAATGATCGCCCAAATTTGGAGCAGTCTTCCAGTACGGCACATCGACACGCTCGAA
The DNA here is from genome assembly GCA_051009975.1 of Hyphomicrobiaceae bacterium. GTDB lineage: Bacteria > Pseudomonadota > Alphaproteobacteria > Rhizobiales > Hyphomicrobiaceae > Tectiglobus. The sequence continues at coordinate 2,078 of JBPCWA010000401.1, read as the reverse complement.
CGGACCAGAATGGCGAACTGACGGGCGCATACGATAGCACCATGTCCGTTCGTTCGTCCCCCGTGGCGCTGTGAACGGGGATCCCGACAGCTGTTCGGCGTAAAGGCCATAGTTGCATTGTTGCGGACTGTTCTGCCCCTGCGGCAGGGCATTCGGCAAAGCCTCGGTTTCAAAGTCGTTACCGAAACCTGACATATACGCATAAGATCCAGGTATTTCGGAAATTGCAAACTGGTCAGCCATATTTCTGTTTCCTGAGCCTAGCCGCTGGAAAACAAACGAGCGAACGGTCGCCGTACCGGCGCGAACGACATGGTGTGTTGCTTGCGACATCAAACAATACCAGAGCCATCCGTTCCACGACTATTTTGCGCTGGTATCGCGTCCCGCAATCTGCTAATTACGCTCGCCTGAGTTGAATTGGTGTTCCGCGGTAGCTCAGCGGTAGAGCAACCGGCTGTTAACCGGTTGGTCGTAGGTTCGAATCCTACCCGCGGAGCCAGCTCTCACTGGTCCGTTCCAGACACATTGTCGAGTGCTCAACCTGCTGAATGCGGTGACAGTGGGGCTGTGTGCGGTCTGCAACGGTTTGACTTGCTCGTCTTTGCCGCACAGGTCTTGGCTAGTCAAAACGCCGACTAACTGCTTCTCGTCAATTGCCAATCTCAACCAGAACCTCTCTGCTGGCCTGTGCCCAATCAAGCAACGCCATGCAGTTCGTCTCAGATTTAGAAATCAGCAGTCGGCCGCTTCGATCAGTGCTACTTCAATGTCGTCAGTTCGCCTTAATCAGGAAACGGTCCGCGCATAGCTCGTTGGTTATTCCGTCCAATTTTAAACCAGCAGCGAGCATTCACCGTGACGAGCACCTGGTTGGCTTCGACCACCTAGTCCGCAATTTGGAGATCGATAGCTTTCGGTCCCTTGCCACGTTTGTCAGGCTCAGTGTCGAACGATACACGCATACCCTCATCCAGCGGGCCAATACCTGAACGTTCTACTGCTGTGACGTGCACGAAGACATCGCTCTCACCTTCATCTGGCTTTATAAATCCAAAGCCTTTCGACTGATTGAAAAACTTCACTGTTCCCGTTTGTCGCATCCCGATCTCCTTTCAGGTTCGCGATTGGAGAAAGCGCGCAGTCCTGCGATGCAGGCGTCTCCACAACGTTGACGCACGCGCAAAAGGCATCATCGTCCTGAACTGGGATATGAGAGGCTATGGAGCATGTCAGGCGAGGCACTGTTGGTCTCAGTCGGTCTCAGGTATCACTTCCGGGCGATCAGCCGTTCAAACGGTTTCACTATCGGTCATGGTGTCGCAGCCTGCAAGACACTTTCGCGTCTCGGGTCAATAGCAAACCATAATCAGCTTTCCGAGCATTAAAGAAATGGTCGACGCATCCGGCATGGTCGGTTCTCAGAAAATGCTATTCCCGAATGCCGTCAGAGACGATGAAGAGGTAGTCCACGCACCGCAGATGCCAGCTGCAGGTCTGTTTGGAGGATCGCGTAAACAGCGCGTCCGTTAGTTGTCAGATACAATTTCTGCGGTCATTTGGTGCCAACGTCGGCATACGGATCAGTGCTGTGCTCAAGTCCGGCTTGTGCCGCTTTTTCTCGAAAGGACTACAGTGAGAGAACGTCGTGGCAGTGTCGCCCAGTCATCCACAAGTTTCGCCATATGCGCAGAACCGGGGCACCTCATTCTCATAATCGACGTATGTGGTATCGCATCGCGGTTCTCCAACAATCCAAAGGATCACCATAGGTCAACAGCAAGGGTAGAATCCAAGGCGGGTGCGGATGACTAGGAAATCACCCACGTCGGGCTCGCAAATAGAGGATTAGAAAGCCAAATCACCATTCGAGACGAGTTGTCCGGACGTCCATAACGTGAAGGCGGGCAGCATCGCATCGCTCATTGCCTCGCCGAACCTAGGCGACATGTAAGCCACCGTCAGCTGGATCAAAACTGGAAGCAATGAACAGAAAGTTACCAGGCCATTAAATAGCATGCCTATAAACACACACTAAACGATCACTTGCCCGAAGTCGGCGATCCCGCTCATAGAGC
>JBPCWA010000400.1:0-3359 GCA_051009975.1 Hyphomicrobiaceae bacterium | reverse complement strand
TCTCCGACTTGTGCTGGCTAGCCGAATGGGGATTTTCGGCATGGATCGAGTACAATGACACCCGCATTCTCTTTGACACTGGTTTCTCGGATGTCTGGCGCCGGAACGCTGAGACGGCAGAGATTGATTTGGAGACCGCCGAGGTGGTGGCGCTTTCACATTTCCACAGCGACCATACACGGGGCCTGCTATTTCACCCTTTCAAGAATCGCAAGCGCCTGATCCTACACCCGCGCGTGATGACAGCACTCCTCGATCCGTTCATTGAGCCGGCGGACCTGAATGCTCCCCACCGCTATGCTGAGATCGAGGCGCGCATTCGGAGCGATTTCGAGATCATCGAGGCAGCGGAGCCTCTAGAGTTTGCCCCCGGGGCATTCTTCCTTGGTCAAGTACCGCGGGTGACGTCGTTTGAGCGGGGTTGCTATTATGACGACCCGATGGAGGATGACACCGCGCTGGCCTTCCGCACCGAAAAGGGCGCCGTCGTTGTCACAGGCTGCTCGCATTCCGGCATCTGTAATATCTGCATCCATGCGCGAGAGGTGACTGGCCAGCCGCTTCATGCCGTGATCGGTGGGTTCCATCTCGTGCACCCTGAAAAACCGGCAATCGAAGAAACCATTGAATGGTTTCGCGCCGAAAATATCCCGCGGCTACTGCCAGTTCACTGTATTTCGTTCGACATTCAGGGCCGCCTGCAGAACGAGTTTGGATATGATCGACCGGGGGCAGGATCGTTGATCGAAATCTAAATTCGTTATTGGCTTAAGTGGCTCAACTGTTGAATGCCTGCTCCAATACAAGCATCGTGCTATCGTCGGAAGAAGGTTGCTTCAATTATGACAGAAGAAAAGTCGATTGCAGATCACTGGGGGACAGGAGACGTCTACGGTCGCATCATGGACGCCATGGAAGCCGCCTCGATCGATCCCGAGGCAGTTACTGTCGAGCAGATGGCCCCAATGGATCACTACCATGCACGAGGGTTCCAGGCCACCATTGAACTTGCTGATGAACTCCCTATAAAGTCCGGCGACCACATCGTTGATATTGGCTGCGGCCTGGGTGGGCCGGCCCGCTATCTGGCGGATCGCTTCTACTGCCGCGTGAGCGGTATCGACATCACTCTGCCGTTTGTCGAGGCGGCCAACAAACTGACTGCTCTGTTGAAAATGGACGATCAAGTCCATGCCGAGTTGGGCAATGGCAGTCAATTACCCTATGACGATGCAAGCTTCGATGGTGGATACACGCTGCATGTCACGATGAACGTTGAAGATCGCGACAGGTTTTACGGTGAGGCGTTTCGTGTCCTCAAGCCCGGTGCGTTTTTCGCAATTACCGAACACGGTCTTGGTGCAAAAGGCGACCCGTTTTACCCTTGCCCCTGGTCGGAAGATGGGAGTGGCGCTTTTTTGGTAAGCCCAGAAACGACGAGCGACGTTCTCAACCGACTTGGCTTTGTTGACGTGCAGATCGAAGAGACCGGCGAAAAGTATCTCTCGGGCTACAAACGGGCGATGGAACTTACTTCCCAGGGAACTGTTTCGCCGTTTGGCATTCATATCTTCATGGGCAAGACTGCAGCAGCAAAGACCAGCAACGCAGCCCGCAATATTGAAGAAGGTCGCACGCGCCCAATCAAGATCATCTGCCGACGTCCACACTAGCGGAGCGCACAGCCGCTGAGGCCCGGAGCGACAAAGCGCTGCGGCGCAGCAAGTCGGCAGCTATTTGGTAGTACAGCGGACCAACCGGCAATGATGCCCGATCGTCGAAATTGACCCAAAGGCGTCATTCGGAAAACCCTGCCTTGCGGAGACCGTCCAACAGCATCTCGGTATGTTCCGGCCTTTCGAAGAGCCGGTTCTTGCCGCGCAACACGCTCGTGATGAAGTCCGGGGCGGACCGCATTAGCGCATCACGATGGGTGTCGAGCAACGCCTGATTGCCGGCCTCAGCGGCATAAGCGATCATCATCGCCCGTCGGATCGGCGCTCTGGGAGCGGCTTGGATCGCCTTGTCTGCCCATTCCTCGAAGGCGGCAGAGTCTTTTTCGATGAAGGCGGCCATCGCCAGGGCCAGGAAGGCGACACCGATATTGGCGTCCTTCGGGCTCAAGCGGATCGCCATATGGGCATGTTTCTTCGCACCCTCGATATCGCCGGCGCTGGCCTCGCACCATGCCCAAAAACGCAGCACCACCGAATCGTTGGGATTGCGCGCATGCGCCTGCTGAAAATCCAAATTTCCTTCCCGGTATCGGCCTTGTTGAAACCGCGCCACGCCGCGGCAGTGATACGCCATGTAGGAACTCGGTAGTTGCTCGAAGAATTTGTTGGCCCACGCCTCCGCCATATCGCCCGATATTGAAGGATCCGCACCCCAGCGGTATACGCTCTTTACCAAATAACTGAGAGAAATCACCTCGTAGGCCTTGCCACATTTGGCATTCATATCCACTGCCTGGGCGGCCATAGTGATCGCCGTGTCGAGTTTCGCCGGATCGCCTTCGCTGTAAGCCGTCCAGAACAAAGCTTGCGCCTGCCAGGCATGTTCGTGAGCTTCATCGAACACCCTTCCCCCGCGCCCAACCCGCTCCAGCTCGGCGCGGTTTATTTGCAGCGCAATGCTGCCGACCACTTGGCTTGTCACCTGTTCCTGCAGATCGAATACGTTCTCCAGGGCGCCATCATACTTTTCCGCCCAGACATGACCGCCGTCCTTCCCGTCGATGAGCTGGGCGGTGATGCGGACCCGTTGTCCCGCTTTGCGCACGCTGCCTTCGAGAATGAAGCGGACGCCGAGTTCGCGGGCGACCGCCTTCACATCGACCCGCTGTCCCTTGAACACAAAAGAGGAATGTCGGGCGATGACGAACAGGTCTTCGAAGCGCGACAGTTCGGTGATGATGTCGTCGGTCATGCCGTCGGCGAAGAATTCCTGCTCGTCATCGCCCGACATGTTCTCGAACGGCAGCACCGCGATCGAGGGCTTGTCGGGCAGTGCCAAAGTCTCACCAGTCGTCAGCACTGGCGAAGCTGTGGCCGTCCATTGCCATACGCGGACTGGACGGGAGATGTTCTTGACCTCCCGTTCGCCCAAATCATCGAACGGCAGGTCGAGCCGGTCACGAATTTGCTCGTGGACGCTTCCTGAAATACAAATCCCGCCTGGCGGAGCCAAGCTTTCGAGCCTAGCCGCAACATTAACTCCATCACCTTGGATGTCGTCACCGTCGATCACCACATCGCCCAAGTTGATGCCAACACGGAATTCAATCCGTTTATCGTCTGGCATGCCCGAATTGTGTTCGGACACGGCGCGCTGCGACATGACGGCGACCCTTACCGCAT
>JBPCWA010000399.1:0-7920 GCA_051009975.1 Hyphomicrobiaceae bacterium | reverse complement strand
CGGTTCAGCACGAGCGTCCTGCAGGGTTGCTACTCTCAGGCGAACGGCGATCCGAAAAAGCAGCGCTCTTGCCGTGACCACTATCAAAATAATATCGTAGGATGCCAAGGACTTCTCTGATCAAACTTGCGAAGTGGCGTCGGCGCGCGTGCCAACGCCACTTTTCTTGAGGCCGGAGATTGATTTTTTGCAAGCGTGCTAGGCACGGATCTATCTTACACAGATCCATCCGTACTTGGTAATAGCACGCTTGTAATTCAGTTTTGAGTTCAAGTTACAATTGAAACATTTAGTTTATGGAGCGACGTCGAATTGAAACGTTGGAAGGTGATTGTCTCTTCAAGAAAAAAAAAGGAGATGATTCAATGGCACTCACTGAGGTTTCAAACTTAGAAGAAAGATCGATCCTGCTGATTGCTCTTTCGTTTGTTGCAGATACGTTTAGCAAGTGCGGGAGCGCTAAAATCCGGCACCAACGCACTCAGCGCGCAGATAGAGAGTTTCGCGCACTAGACCCCAAGCTTCTTCGCGATATCGGAATAGAAGCGGGTTCAATCAAAATCGGCGCGAAATTGGGTTGACCGAGACTTGCTGCAAGGCCTTGGTCAAGCAAGAGGCCCACGGCTGAAGCGGTCGTCTTGTTGTAATCCACAAACGAGAATAAAGGGGGATTGAGACCTGAAGACGTTAAGTGGTGCCTGGTTTCTGTGCGACTGGATTGTGAACGCGAAACAGAACCGCATAGAGCACGGGCACCACACCAAGAGTAAATATTGTAGCGACGCCGAGGCCGAAAGAAATTGCGACTGCCATTCCGTAGAACAGTGGGTCCACGGAAATAATGAGTGTCATCAGGCCAAGGATTGTCGTGACAGTTGTCATCAATATTGGACGCAGTCTAGCGAGACATGCCAAAATGATGGCGTCGTACGGTTCTCGCCCATCAGCTAACTCAACGTCGATTCGATCGATCAATACGATCCCGTTATTGATGATAATGCCTGCGAGGCTCAGTAGTCCTAATATCACCATGAACCCGAACACTGAACCCGTTGCAATCAACCCGATCGTGGCACCGATGAAGGTCAAAGGGATTGTCAGTAAAATTATGCCAGCCCGACGGAATGAATTGAATTGCCAAACCAACAAGAGGATGATCCCCCCGATTGCAAACGGCATATTTGCAAACAGATAGGCCTGCGCTTTGGCAGACTGTTCAAGTTCGCCTCCCAACTCCCAGTAATGGCCCGATGGAAGCTTCAGAGATCCTATCGCCGGTTGCAATGCGGCGTATATCTGATCGGCTTTGAGCGTTGGGTGTTTGGCACTCACTGTAACTGTTCGCTGTTGGCCGCGCCGCTTGATGCGGTAATATTCCCAATCTCCCTTGATTTCGGCTATCTGCTCTAAAGGTACAGCAGCGCCACGAGTCCTCGAATGGATGTTGATACTTTGGAGTGCCGCGACGTTCGTCCGCTCGGGCCTTGTGCTTCGCAGGATGACCGGAATTGCCTCGTCACCTTCTCGGTACTCTGTGACCTTAGCGCCGCTAATGAGCGTATTGAGCGAGTTAGCAACGTCGCGTGAGGTGATACCAGCTCTTCTGGCGCGAGCCTGATCGACCTTAACTGTGATCCGGATAATGCGATTTTCCCAATCCTGGCGCACGTCTACGATCCCAGGAACTGCGTGCAGGCTTTGCATGAGAGATGCCGTTTCTCGACCGAGAACTTCGAGAGACGGTCCGCTCAGGCGGATCTCGAACAGGCCAGTTTCTGTTGATCCCAACCACATCGCTTTGACGCGTGTGATGGCCTCCGGCAAGTTCGCCTCGGCAAAAGCACGGGTTCGCTCAACCAATGTCGAGACTTGGTTGGCGTTTTCCGTATTGACCACCAAGAAGGCGAGGTGCGGATCAGGATCTATCGGCGCTAGAGACAAAAAGAACCGTGGGCCGCCGCCGCCGACATAGGCAATGGCGCCGGTGACCTCGGGATTGACGGACTTGTCGCGCAGCCATCTACTTAGCCGCAAAGTTACGGCAGCTGTCTTGTCGCTGCGGCTGCCGGCTGGCAAGTCAAGATAGATCAAATACTGGTTGCGGTCCCCGGCAGGAAAGAATTCTTTGACGATTGTCTGTGACGCAAAAACCGCAGCGATAAAAGCGGCTATCGTGCAGACTAGCACGACAAATCTTGCCCTAAGCATTCCTTCGAGCAATGACCTGTAAATTCGATAAAAGGCGCCCCCGTAAGGATCCTCCACTTGGCTTGCGGTTTCTGACGTCCTTGGTTTGACTTTCATAAACCAGACGCACATCAAGGGCGTCATCATCATCGATAGAAACCAGGATGATAAGAGTGTGATGATAAGCACTTGGCCAAGCGATTTGGTGTATTCGCCCGCGCCTCCGATGGCCAGAGGTATCGGCGCGAATGCCAGGATCGTTGTTAGTGTCGACGTTAGTAAAGGTATGGCCAGACCGCGCCCGGACTCCAGTGCCGCTTGTAGTCGATCCTCGCCATTTTGCATGCGAGTGCGGATGTCTTCAGCTATGACGATGCCATTGTCGACCAGCATTCCAAGTGCGATGATCAGTGCGGCTATTGACATACGTTGCAATTCAATATCCATAGTCCGCATAATGGCCATGCTCATCAACATGGTCATTGGTACGAACGAGCCGACGATCAGGCCTGTTCGCAAGCCAAGAAAGAGCACCACAACAACGAGCACGATCACCAGTGTTTGAAGCAGGTTGGTCACCGCGCCAGTAACGGCGGCCTGGATCAGAGGTGGTTGATAGGTGGCATAGTCGAGAACATAACCGACCGGCAGGGTCTGCTCAATTTGCCCGATCTTTCGAGTTAACCGGTCGCCGAATTCGACCGCATTGACGCCTTCCCCCTCTAAGACAGAGACACTCAGAACGATCGCAGGGCGACCATTGTAGTAAACCGGCTGGTTCGGAGGGTCGACATAGCCACGAGAAATCTTGGCCAGATCGCGAAGTGGCGTCACGCGATCCGTTCCAGGGATTGGTATGATGACGTCCTCGATGTCGGCGAGGTTCTCGAAATCTCCAGTCGGCTCGATAACGACGTTTTGGCCTTGGACGTCGATCAGGCCACCGGGTAGTATTACGTTTTGCTGTTGAAGGGTGCTCACCACGACACTAGGACTGATGCCAAATTCAGACAGCTTGGCATTTGACAGCTCGAGAAATACGCGCTGATCCTGAACACCAAAAAGCTCAACCCTTCGGATACCCTTTAATGCGTAAAGATCATTGCGCAAATCTCGCGCGACAAGACGCATCTCCGCGAGGGTGAAGCCCTCTGCCCACAACGCTACTGTGGCGACTGCAGTGAGGCCGAATTCGTCATTTACGAAAGGACCAATGGTGCCCTTCGGAAGCTGCGGTGTCACGTCTTTGAGCTTGTCTCGCAGATCTCTCCATACTTTTTTTAGATCCGATACCTCATCGCGGGCGATGACATGCATGAACGAGAGACTACGCTTCGAGTCGGATTTGATATAGTCGACATCGCCGAGTAACCTGATCTGCTCTTCCAGCTTGCGGGTGATGAGATCTTCAACCCTTTTGGGAGCCATGCCGGGGAAGTAAGCCCAGACGAGTGCTTCGCGAATTTGGATCGAAGGATCTTCCTGTTTCGGATAGGTCAGATAGGAGTAAAGTCCTGCAACGGCCATAATCATCAAAAAGAGGATCGTCACACGGTTCTTATCGACCGAGAAGGCCGTAATTCCTCTCATTTGAGGTCACCGATATTGATCATTGCGTAAATGAGGAGGCACCTATAGCGCCTGTTTTCTGCTGCATGAGATTCACTCTTTGTCCGTCATTCAGGAATGTCACACCGGCCACCGCAACAACGTCGCCGGCCTTCAACCCTCTCACGATGTTGACGAAGTTGTCGATCGCTCCTTTGCCCACTACGACAGTTTTTTTCACGGTTTGTGACTTGGGATCATAGACGAAGGCGTAACCTTGTCCTGGACCATCTCCCGGTGCGATCGCGGAAAGTGGTACCAGCACACCGGAGTCACCTCCATCCTGGGCCAACACGATCGTGGACTCAGTCGTCATGCCGGATCGAATTTCAGGTGGCGGGTCGCTCAGGCCCGCCTTGACGGGAAAGGCGTTGGCAGCGCCCGCGGTCGAACCGATCTCAGTGATGCGCGCCTTTAAAACGAGTGCTTCATCCCTGGGGAATCTGACCGTGACGGGCATGCCGACTGAAATGCGGGATATGATCGTCTCGGGTACATCGAAGCGGACCTCCAACGTGCCTGCGGCTTCGATGTCATAGATCGGCTGTCCTGTACTTACTTCAACGAACGCATCGACGTGTTTGCGTGATATTGTGCCGTCATAAGGCGCTCGCAGATCTGTCAGCCGCAGATCACGACTCGCGAGATTTAGTTTTGAGGTAGCAAAATCAAGTTGGCTCTTGGCGACGTCGAGATCAGCTTTTACCCGTTCAAGGCGGGTCTCGGCCACCCAGCCCTTACGAAATAACTGTTCTTGCCGCTTATACTCCTGTTGAGCACGGGTCAACGTGGCCGTCGCTTTCTGAACATCGGCGGCAGCGGATTCGACGTCGAGTTCATAGGGTTGCTTGTCGACGACTGCAACGACTTGATCTCTCGCGACTTGATCGCCCTCTCTGAGGCGCATTTCCTTGACATTTCCGCTGACGTGGAAGCTAAGCGTCGAAGAATCGGTGGCATAAACTTGGCCAGCGAACTTTCGTGTCTGACCTGATGCGACTTCGGTCACAGTGTATGACTTGATGGCCCGGACAAGTGGAACGACATCAGGTGGCGCTTCCTCGCAACCTGCCAACGCCAATGTTGTGACGGCTGCCAAGATACTTGTGCTTTTCCACGAGATATAGAATTTTGGCATTGTCTTGGTACCAATCTGTTCCAACATTTCGTCTATCACTCCACCGCCCGTGCGCGGATCTGTTATATATTGAGTGCTGGCGATCGTCTCGGTTATTTCCTGTCGTGAACGAGGTTGCGAATGATTGATATGTCAAGACAAACCACCATTCTATCCTCGTACTATTCTGACCGGTTTTGACATGTATTGTAAAGGTCTGGCGTCGGCGAATGACCGGCAATCGTGGACCGGTGAGTAGGGGTGGTGACGAGCACGAACACAATAGCCGGCCCCTGAATCCACCCAGGCTTCCTCTCCCGAATAGAACGCGTCAACTGCTCAGTCGCGCCCCGCCCAAGCATAGGCGGAGCGTGAATTCGTGACTGTTGCGCGACGGAGGGAAGAGAGGCCTTCGCAACATCGGCTCATTGGCTAGTGTCAAGGCAATAACCCACGACCTGAAGGTCCGATAAGGCTGTTGGGGGCGGCCCACGCGAGGGCCGGGTGTTCTATGCGGAACGTGTGCTTTCGATGGCGCAACTTTCGGGACCTGTCATACGCTCGCAGGGTTGGGCTACAACTCGACTACGTTTTCGTTCTCTCAAAGCCTTCTTCGAGGTGAGCTGGCTTGAGACTCTCCTCATATACGAAACTCGGGTGCCATGTCATGCGAACACCGAGATCGTCGCGATGAGTATCCAACCAGCGCGATGCCGCTTCGCGACCAACGGCCCGTAAGTGTTCAAGGAACGCATGTTCTGCGTTCAGCTTGCTCGAGACGCTCAATCCACGCATGTGTTCCTCCGCGCCGATCAGATGAAGACGTGTGTCTCGGTAAGCTTCACGATCAAGCCTTTCATGTTGGATGATTTCTCTGAGAAAAGCGGCCGAGCGGAGCTCCTTTATCAGGCTTGCATTGAAGGTTATTTCGTTCAATCTGTTTTCAATCTCGTAGGCCGTCTTTGGCACGTCATCACGCGAAAATGGATTGATTTGGACAATCACAATGTCTCGAGCGTCGGTTTCGTCGATGAGTGGAAAAAGCGGCGGATTGCCCATGTATCCGCCATCCCAATAGGCTTCACCGTCGATTTCCACGGCCTTGAAGAGAAACGGTAGGCAGGCCGACGCCATCGCGGTGTCGGCGCTGATAGCCGGCTGCCGAAAAATTTTGGCCCTACCTGTGCGTACATTGGTGGCAGATAGGAATAAGCGAGGCTGGCGAGCCTCATTTATCGCATCAAAGTCAAAGGTCTCGCGGACAATGTCGCGTAGCGGATTAAGATCTAATGGATTAAACTGATACGGTGATAGGACTCGGGTTACAAACTGCGACCAGACAAAACTCGGAGACAACTCCAGGCTCCAGCGCCCTGTCAATCGATCGAAAAGGCTTCGCTGTATGGGGCTCAGCCGCGCAGCTGTGCTGACCCTTCTCCAATAGTCATCGAGAATATCCCGCGCTCTATCCGCTCCACCCAGGGCAAGCCCCTGTGCCAAGGCTATCGCATTCATGGCGCCAGCACTCGTCCCACTGATGCCAACGATGTCTATATCTGTCTCTTCGAGCAATCGGTCGAGAACGCCCCAAGTGAAAGCGCCGTGTGCGCCTCCGCCTTGCAGGGCAACGTCGATTCGTTTGCGTTTGGGCTTATTCATGGTTGGCTCGCGCACGCAATTGTCACTGACCTCCAGCTGCGGAGAATACTCTTTCAAATAGTGCTATCCGGTGAATACAGTCTTCAAGCATTTGCGGCGTCAATTCTTCTCGATCTGGTCGCAATACTGACTTTTGAACGAACAGGGATTTGAACGAACAGCGAAAAGTCGTCCTCTAGAGCAATGATCGTGCCTTAGAGTATCGCGGAAGTGGGTCGATCGTCTGCAACATAGTCTCATTGCGGAAGTTGGTCGATCGTTTACAACATAGTCTCTTAGTAGATTATGGCGGTTTGATCTGGTGGCGCGTTCGGGTGTGCCACGCAAGGTTGTCTCTACGTCGTCTTCTACACGTTGTAGTTCAACCATGAGATGCAGGAAGTGCGAGCTGGTGCTTGTTCGGCCAATGGAAGTGAGTTTCTGCGATGTCAGATAAGGTTAATTCGGGTGGTGCCCGCGTCGATGATAGTCGCTTGGCGGGTCAATTTCGCCGACTTGGTTGGATAGGATTCTGGATCCAAATTGTTCTGCTTATTTTTCCTATCGCATTGGTTCTTTATGTGCTCGTACTCAGCAGCCCCACTTCAGCAAACAGCGCGGGGATCAACCTTCGCAACTATCTTTCTTATGGCGGCCTCCTGGTCTTGGTCTTTACGACGGCGTGGTTCTATCGCTATACGCGCCTTGGTCGAAAAATGTCCGAGTCGTTCGACCCGCCGATGGTGGCGGACGTCTTGAGGATTGTTTGGGTTGGTATCTGGGCGGGGTGCGTCGGTGTAGGATTCTCTATGTTGATGCTAGTGCATACTGTCAGCCGTATGTTGTTCACTTTGCTCGCGACACCCCAAATCGGTCTTATCGTCGCGCCCTCTTCGGGCGGCGATCCTACACAATCGGTGTCTGCGGCAGACGCGGTCAGTTTGACCGCTGTCGTTTTGGTTTTGGCCGCAGAGCTGATTGTCCTGGGACTATCGCTCTGGTTGCTTTATAGAACCGCCAAATTGACCGGGGATTTCGGAAAGGCGACCACCTAGCTTTTGCAATCTCAATAACAACAGGTCCAGATCGGTGTTCGACAAGCATGATACTTTCTGGCTTGGTTGACCGCCTCCTTGTTTAATTGGTGCCCGACAGCTGAGCTCATGGGAATGTGATCGATGAATGCGTTGGGAGGTTTTTCTTCACTGGGGCGATCGATTGTCGTAACGGCGGCGGTGGCCATTACGCTCTTTTTTGTCAAGTTTGCGGCCCCCGTCGTTGCCCCTATTCTGTTGTCTCTCTTTATCGCTGTGTTAGCAATTACACCGTTGCGTTGGATGCGTAGTCGCGGCGTGCCCAAGTGGATTGCA
>JBPCWA010000398.1:0-3930 GCA_051009975.1 Hyphomicrobiaceae bacterium | reverse complement strand
GTACAATCCTCGGCAGGACCATGGTCGTGGAAATGAACGGTCGTTGGCCATGGCAGAGACCACGGCCGCCGGACAACAAAGATATCTGACGGGCAAGTGGGAAGTTGACAGTTCCGTGAGTTGCAGGCGCCCTGCAGCACCGGCAGCTGAAAGTTCGTCTGGCTATGGGCCATCTCGGAGGTGCATTGCTGCACCTGCTTACGTCCGCTTCCGGGGGCATAGCGGTCGTAGATTGCTGCAGTTGCTCAGGTCTGCTTTTGACCCGACGCGGACCTGCGTCCTTGGGAGAGCGGCTGTTCTGCATCTTCCTCAAAAGCAGGCTTGAATGCCTCAGCGCTGTGGCCTGCAGTTTAGGCCACTAATGCAAAGTTGAGGACGAAGCTCGTGCAGTTACGAAGCCCGAAATTCAGTCCGCGTTGGGCCACCTGCACAGATGGAAACCGATCCAAGAGGGCCAGAAAAGCGACGGGCCTTCCTCTAAGGAGGCCTTGTTGATCAGAATCAATGCATAGATCCATCATGATGGAGACCGTTTCATAGCTCGACGCGGCTAGCAGCGGAGGAAGTGTGTTGGACTTTCTAAGCATCTTCGCCCTGATCATTTTAATAATCCTCGCGGCTGCGGCAGTAGCACTTTGGGTATGGCTGGCGATTTGGCCTGGCCGCATCGCCGAAGCGCGTGGACACAGACAGGCGGAGGCCGTCAGGATCTGCGGATATTGGGGTGCTTTGACGTTGGGCATTTTAATGCCGGTAGCGTTTATTTGGGCTTATTGGGATTATGGCGTGGGAAAAGTTAAGCCAGTAGCTCATGATGAACCCTCGTTAGAAACCGCGCCATGATAATTTTTCTCACGCTGTGTTATTGTGCCATTCTTTTTGTCCTGGTGAGGTCTGGCTTTATCCGCCTGAATACTTTTTGGAAAGCATCGCCTCTATTGTGGATGCTGCTGTTGCTCATTGTATTGATCATTCCGATGCAATGGGGTGCCCCGTCTGGACCTGTCAGAACCTATAATCCGGTGATCGAAATCGTGCCGAATGTGACCGGCGAAGTCGTGGATGTCCCTGTCGGACAATCAACCCGCGTCGCCAGGGGCGATGTCCTATTCAAGATTGATCGGGTGCCGTTTCAGGCCGTGGTTGATCAAAAGCGGGCGGCGCTTGCCGAAGCACGTCAAGCCGTGCCACAGCTCAAGGCAAATCTCGATGCGACTTTGGCAGCTGTCGCTGAGGCGGAGGCCAACCGTTATCTGGCGCAGGATGACTATAACCGCTACCGGATCGCAAACGAAAATGCCGTGAAGCGCGGTAGCGCAACCAAACCCTTCAGCGAAGCAGATGTCGAACAGAGACGACTTATCTACCTTTCGTCCGAAGCCGTAGTTGCGCGGTCACAAGCGGTTGCCGAGCAAGCTCGACTCGCTTACGGCTCTGAGATCGACGGCATCAACACCAATGTCGCTCGACTCGAAGCCGATCTCCGCAAAGCGCAATATGACCTCGAACAGACAACGGTCCGGGCACCAGATGACGGATACGTATTCGGATTAACGCTTAGGCCGGGACAACGGGTTGGCTCTCTTCCCTTCCGGTCCTGGATGGCATTTGTTCCGAATATTGATCGAAGGGTAATTGTTGCGATCCCGCAGACGCGCTTGCGCTTCGTCAAGGCAGGCCAACCGGTTGAGATAACATTTTCGTTTAAACCGGGCCAAATCTTCAAAGCAACGGTTGAAGAAGTTGTCGGCATCAATGCCTCTGGACAGTTACCGCCAAGCGGTGTTTTACCGTCACTTAACGCCCTCTACGGCCAGCCGAACGAGATGATGGGTGTTGCCGTACAAATCGACCACCCTGATATCGAAGTCGTTTCGCTTCCCGGCGGCGCCGATGGGGAAGCTGCAATCTACACGCAATCCGCTCAATTTACCCATCTGGTCCGCCGGATCATGATCCGGATGGATGCCTGGTTGAACTATCTACGCCCGATCTAAATTCACCAAACTCAGTGTGACATCTGGACCTCCGTTCATGTTCAAACGTCTAGACTGATCGCGTCCTTGCCGTGTGAAAGATGAAGTGAAGCGCGAAACCACGCCGTACCGCAAATATCGCTACGCTAGTTGCGGTTAGTCACTTAAATGGAGGCCCCATGAAGCGAACCATATCGATAATCACACTAGCACTTATTGGCATATTTATCTTTGCCGCTGGCTGGGAGTTCGGTCGTACCGGCCAATCGCTATCCGGGGTTTCCGAAGCCGAGGCTGCCGGTGGCTTGGTCAAAGGCCCGAATGTCATAGCGCCGGACCGTTACGTCTATTACCCCGGCACCGAAGAGCTTGCAAAGGATGAAATCCGCGTGATCGCTTGCGGCACTGGCTTGCCCGCCGCTCGCAGAGGTCAGGCTGCGACCTGCTTTTTGATTGAGACAGGTAATGGTGACAAGTTCTTGTTCGACATTGGTACCGGTTCAATGGCCAACCTTGCTGCGCTCATGATCCCCTATCAATATTTGGACAAGGTATTCCTGTCTCACCTGCACACCGATCATATGGGTGACATCTTAGGTCTTTGGGCCGGCGGCTGGACGGCCGGACGCCCTAACGCTTTGCGCGTCTGGGGACCTAGCGGCGCGACGCCTGAGATGGGCACGAAGTATGCGATGGAGCATTTCCTGAAGTTCGTGAACTGGGACAAGGTTACGCGCGAGTACAAGATCACTCCGATACCAGGTCTGGTCGAGACGACAGAGTTTGACTACCGCAAAGAGAACCAGATCGTTTACCAGGAAAATGGCGTCACGATTAGATCCTATCCCGCAATACATACCGGGGATGGTCCTGTTAGCTACTCGCTTGAATACGGAGGTATGAAGGTCTTCTTCAGCGGAGATACGGTGCCGAACAAATGGTACGTGAAGTATGCCAAAGGATCTGATCTTGCCATTCACGAGTCGTTTCAAACGCCCCAACAGTTGGTCGATTTCTACAACCAACCCCCACAACTTGCGTGGCGTGCTTGTTGCGAGTTCCACACGTCACCCCAATCCTTCGGCAAGATCATGAGCGAAGTCAAACCACGACATGCCGTTGCGTTCCATTTCTTCAATGACGAGGGTACCCGTTACGGCATCTATCAGGGCATCCGCGAAACCTACGGTGGGCCGCTTTCCATGGGCACAGACATGATGGTCTGGAATATAACCAAGGACAAGATCACCGAACGGATGGCCGTAAGTACCGACGATGCATGGTCGGTTCCTGGCACGGCAAAACAACCACCGCCAGAGAAGGGGCGGCCAAATCCAATGTCAAAGAGCATGGAAACAGGTCGTTGGGTCCCCGGCTTCAGAGCCCAAGACGCCATGCTGGATGAGCATATGAAGAAGTACAATCTACAGGATCAGGATTGGCGACCGGCTATGTACAAGGAGCTTGGTGCCGAGGCGAAGCGTGGCGGTCGACTTCTTAAGCCTATTCGGGAGCAATAACCGCGAATTCGCGGATACAGTGCTGATGGCTTGAATGGCGCGTGATCTAAGATCGTCAGATCCCAATCGCGAGCATTTAGGCCAAAAACGAGGTCTAACGCACTAGCCAGTGCTAATGGCCTGCACCGCCGAGCGGAATCGCCGCTTGGAAGAAGACGGCATCGCCTTTGGTCCGGTTGTCGACATCGTACTCTCGCAACCAACGCAACTGAGTGGCCACGTGATGCGGTCCCAGCTCGAAGTTGTAGTTGATCTGTGGTCCGATCGCGTTTGTACGACCTTTAAAGTCTCCCAGGACCGCCCCCGATCCGCTATCACCGGTGAGCTGGCGGTAATTGTAGCCAACAAGTCCAAATGCAAAGTGTTTCGAGAAATACTTCATGAGCGCATACTCAACATGGAATTCGGTCCCCGTCTTGTAGTCAGTGTCGGGG
>JBPCWA010000397.1:0-41222 GCA_051009975.1 Hyphomicrobiaceae bacterium | reverse complement strand
TTTGGCGATCGCCGCAAGGCGATGCTCGAAGATATCGCAGTCTTGACCTCTGGTCAGACGATTTCCGAAGATCTCGGAATCAAGCTGGAGAACGTGACCGTCGAGATGCTTGGCCGGGCCAAGCGCGTGTCGATCACCAAAGACGACACCACGGTCGTCGATGGCGCGGGCAAGAAGAAAGATATCGAAGCACGGGTCAACCAAATCCGGGCCCAGATTGAAGAAACGACTTCGGACTACGATCGTGAAAAGCTGCAGGAGCGCCTCGCCAAGCTCGCAGGTGGCGTAGCCGTCCTTAAGGTCGGTGGAGCGACCGAGGTCGAGGTGAAGGAGCGCAAGGATCGTGTCGATGACGCGCTCAATGCGACTCGCGCAGCCGTTGAAGAAGGCATTGTCGCAGGTGGCGGAGTAGCGCTTCTGAAAGCAAGCGCCGCCATCGATGTCGAAGGCGACAATGAGGATCAGGATGCTGGTATCGCCATCGTGCAAAAGGCCCTCCAGTCTCCGATCCGCCAGATCGCGGAAAACGCCGGCGTTGAAGGTTCGATCGTCTGCGGTAAAGTCCTAGAGACTCGCGGCCAGTCCTTCGGGTACGACGCCCAAACCGACGAATATGGCGACATGTTCGAAAAGGGAATTATCGACCCGGCCAAAGTGGTGCGCACAGCATTGCAGGATGCGGCTTCGATTGCTGGACTGATGATTACTACGGAAGCAGGCGTTGCCGAATCACCAAAGAAAGAGGCAGCCGGCGGAGGAGGCATGCCGGGCGGTGGAATGCCCGACATGGGCGGCATGGGCGGCATGATGTAGTCATTGCTGACAAACCGCATTTCACAATTGACCGCCCACGGATATCCGTGGGCGGTCTTTCGTTTGGCAGCAATGCGAAACGCGAAGAAGCCCTTTCGTCTCTCTCTCCAACGAGTCCTTTCGCAAAAGTCGAGCTCTGGTGTCATTCAGTCTTGGGGTTCGCAAAACCCATCTACAAAAACTGTTCCCACCGGCAAACCAAAGGGCTCCTAATTATCCCGACAAAGGATAAGGCGACGTCAGGATGCGTTATATGCAACGGCCTCCGTCGACCTCTATACTCAGACCAGTAAGAAATTCCGATGCCGGATCGGCTAGGAACAAAGCAGCATTCGCTACATCGGATGGCTGCGAGAACCGTCCCAGTGGGATGGTCGAGATGAACTTCTCTCGGATTTCGGGCGTATCTTCGCCCATGAATTGCGCAAGCATCGGCGTGTCACCCGCTACCGGATTGATGGCATTCACCCGGATCTTTTTTGGCGCAAGTTCAATCGCCATCGCTTTTGACATTGTAATGGCAGCACCCTTTGAGCTGTTGTACCAGACCAATCCCGGCCGCGGGCGAACACCTGCTGTCGACGCCGTTGTAATGATCGATCCGCCGCCACGCTTTTCTAGTTCGGGAACTACCGCCTTCGCAGCCAAAAAAATTGCCTTGACGTTGACGTCAAATATGCGATCGAATTCAGCCTCAGACACATCAAGCATGGGCTGGTTCTTGTGGGTATAACCGGCATTATTGACCATAATGTCGACGCCGCCGAATGCCTCTACCGTCTCACCAATCATCGATTGAACATCGTCCGGATTGGCGACGTCAACGGCAACATGAATCGCTCTTTCCCCTATGGCATTGGCCACCTCTCGTGCCCCTTGCCCATTGATATCTGAGACGCATACCTTGGCTCCCTCTTTAGCATAAAGCTCGACAATTCCCTTGCCAAAGCCGGAGGCTGCTCCCGTCACGATGGCGACCTTGTTCTGCAAGCGCATGCGTTACTCTCCCTTTCCATACTCGCTTTTATGAAATTAATCCCGTCCGGGAAGCATGATTGGTGGCAACTGTTTCAGACGAGCGCCTCACTCGCAGCGATCGCTTTTGCACGATAGGGGCTCGCTGGATACGTACCCAAGACCCTCAACTCACTCGAGAAAAAAGAGAGCTCCTCAAGCGCGAGGCGAACGGACCGATCCTCCGGATGGCCTTCGATATCAGCGTAGAACATCGTGGCGGTGAACGACCCACCAATCTGATAGCTCTCAAGTTTTGTCATATTGACCCCATTCGTGGCAAATCCGCCCATCGCCTTATAGAGCGCCGCGGGCACGTTTCTTACGCGAAAAATGAACGTAGTGATGCAGGGCCCAGCATCAGCCTCGGCGTCGTCCGGCTCTCCGGACAGGATGACGAATCTTGTTGTGTTATGCGCCTCGTCCTCAACGTTTTCTGCAAGAATGTCGAGATCGTAAACTTCCGCTGCCAACCTTGGCGCTAGCGCCGCCTTTGTCGGATCAGCCCATTGCGAAATATGACGTGCAGCGCCGGCGGTATCTCCGGAGACATGCGCCCTCGCTGAGAGCTTGCGAACGATTTTTCTACACTGGCCAAGGGCATGAACATGGCTGTACACATCCGTGATCGCAGTGAGTTCCGCGCCGCGAATGCCCATTAGCTGAAAATGAATCGGCAAGAAGTGCTCACCAACCATATAAAGTTCGGCGTTCGGCAATAAGTGATGAACGTCCGCGACACGCCCCGCCAGAGTATTCTCGATGGGTATCATTGCATATTTGGCTCGCGCGGTTTTCACCGCCGCCACTGCGTCTTCGAACGTCGGGCAAGCAAGCGGAGTACTATTCGGATAGGCCTGAGAACAGGCAACATGTGAATTTGCGCCCGTTTCGCCTTGGTAAGCGATGATATCGCGCTGCATAGCTTCATCCATTTCCAATTTCTCGCCTCACGACACGTTGTCCGTGCGTTGATCCTCTGACCGACGCTCCATAGGTCGTCAGCCATATATTGCCGGACGTTGACAGGGTGTGCCGTCGCGGCGCGCCATTCCGTGAAACCAAACTCTCTCCCGAGCGGACACTGGTCATCCGACGGTCCCAATAATCGGCCATGGGGTACCAATGGCCCGACTGTGAACGCCGCTTCGTCGCAAATACGCGTTGCTGTATGCCCAGTTCAATCCTGTCCGGACGCCAGCAAGGCACGCGCCTTGTCCAAATCGGCCGGAGTATCGACACCGAGTGGGACTGTGTCAACGAGCGCAACGTCGATGCGCATACCATCTTCTAGAGCACGCAACTGCTCGAGTTTCTCGCGAAGCTCCAAAGGTGACGGTCGCAGGCTTACAAAACGCTCCAGAGCAGTTCGGCGATAGGCGTAAATGCCAATGTGATGATAGAGTGGTCCTTCACCAAATGGCGCTTGGGCCCGCGTGAAGTAAAGTGCTCGTAGCACATTGGACGCCTGGGTACCCTGAGGAGTCGCAACAACTTTGACAACGTGCGATGCCGTCCGCTCCTCAGGATCAGTAATCTCAGCAGCTATCGTTGCGATGTGGACAGAGGGATTCTTCAATGGCACCAAACACTCACGCACCAACCGCGGCTCTAAGGACGGGAGATCGCCTTGGAGGTTTACGATGACTTCACAATTGCTGTCCGGGTCGACCCTGCTGATTGCTTCGAAAACACGATCAGACCCCGACATATGGTCTTCGCGAGTTATCACCGCCTCTCCGCCAACGCTGACAATGGCGTTGGCAATATCCTCTGAATCCGTCGCGACCACAACGCGCCCTACCTCCGCCGCCATCGCACGCCTCCAGCAGTGGACAATCATTGGCTCTCCGGCAATGTCGGCCAATGGCTTCTCCGGCAATCGCGTAGCCTTTAGGCGCGAGGGTATTATGATGAGGTTTTGGGCCATGGCGTCCTTCGTTGCAGGCTAGTTCCCACTTGCCGTTGTGAGCTAAATCGCAGATCGGTGACAATAGGTCTCGCCATTCTCATGGTATATGGCAATTGGCCCAGTTGCGCGGCTGTGGAGACACCATATAGTCGCCCGATCACGATTCTGCGAGCCAAACCACCTGTATTGCCCACTGCCAACAATACACGCACCAACGCACGACGCCTTGCAGACGACTTCGAGGGAGAGTTCCGCCATGGACAGTTGGGAGTTCAACAAGATCGCTGCAGCCGTCTTGTCGGCGCTGCTCGTCATATTTGGCGGTCGGGAAATTGTCCACATTGCGGAAAGCAGCCATGCCAATCATGCGAAGCCCGGCTTTACGCTGCCAGTCGACGCTGCCTCAGGCACGACGAAGGACGATGGAAAGTCCGCCAAAAAGGGATTTGATTTCGCACAGGTGGCAGAGTTTCTGCCAACAGCGAGCGCGACGGCGGGACAGGGTGTCTTCAAAAAGTGCGCAGCCTGCCACACGCCGCAAAAGGGCGGCAAGAACGGGCAAGGCCCAAACCTTTGGAACATCGTCGATCGCGAGCTGGGTCAAGCCGAAGGCTTTAAGTATTCGAACGCGCTAGTCCAGCGCGGTGGAAAGTGGGATTACGAAGCATTGGCCAATTTTCTCCACAATCCGCGCAAGTGGATGAAGGGGACAAAAATGGCCTTTGCCGGCCTCAAAAAGACTGAGGACATAGCAGCGATACTTGCCTATCTTCGCTCACTCAGCGATGCTCCCGCGCCTCTTCCAAGCAACTAATCTGCTTACCCATAGTCACGAATACTGCAAAGACGATCCAATCGAGACACTATAAACCGCTCAGCACAACACTCGCAAAGTGCCACATCGCTCGATTGGCCGTTCACTTCGAAAGGCCCCCACAGCTTTGGCTCCCTGACTGACGGTTGGTCCTCAGTGTAAACGCGTCCGCGCGATGAAGGATGACCGGCTGAAAACTTTGCCCCCCGAAATGACTGCTTTGTAACGTGACGCGGCCCGCTTATCGACATATGGGACATATCAGGCGCTACGAACGTTGGTGCTGGAAAGTCTTGAAGTAAGTCGTGCCTGCGCGGCAGTGCAATTGCGCCAAATCCCCGGTTGCGTGACCGCGAGGTTGCACATCCACTCGGTTGCATGCTCGTTCAGTTGCGCGATCATGTGGTTGCGCAATCACGTGTCGCGAGACCACTTGGTCGCGAGACCACCGAGCTGCACCATTCGCTGACCGTGCAAAAGGCTGGCGTGAAACCAAAGCCGATGAGCAAAAATGACCTGAACTGCAAAAAATATCTGGGCTTAGGTTTGCCCTGACTTTTGAAGAGAACGATCGAGGAGCTTGATAGATCGATGAATACAACGCGTCTTTGTTTTGTCGTGTCCGCCATAGCAGTCTCCGCCATAGCAGTCCTCGGATCGATCGTAGCTAGCCCCTCACACGCCGTCGACGGAGTACGACGACACGGTCTTTCAACCTTCGGCGAACTCAAGTACGGCGAGGATTTCAAGCACTTCGAGTACGTCAACCCAAACGCACCGAAAGGCGGTCGCCTCTCGACAACGCCTACGTCTGGATCAGCCAGTTTCGACAGTTTCAACCCCTTCATCCTGAAGGGGGATTCAGCGGCGGGGCTCGGTCTCCTCTTCGATTCACTTGTCGCTCGCTCCGGCGACGAGATAGATGCAGCTTATGGTCTGGTCGCTCACTCGGTGAGCGTCGCCAAGGACAAAAATTCTGTCACATTTTACATGCGACCGGAGGCCCAATTTTCGGATGGCTCGCCCGTCACGGCCTCCGACGTTGTGTTTTCATTCAACATTCTGAAAGAAAAGGGTCACCCGCAATACCGGTTCTTGCTCCGCGACGTTGTCAAAGCGGAAGCGATCGATCCGCACACCGTTCAATATACGTTCAAAGGCATGCTGGTTCGGGATCTTCCGCTGACAGTTGGCGGCCTGGAGATACTCTCAAAGGCCTATTATGAGAATGTCGATTTCACCAAGACAACCCTCGACGAAGCACCGCTCGGATCTGGGCCGTATGCGCTGGCAGACCATAAGTCAAACGCCTATGTGTCGTATAGACGACGCGAGGACTACTGGGCCAAAGACCTTCCTGTCAATGTTGGTCAGAATAACTTCGACGAGATCAGATACAACTACTTCAAGGATCGGACGGCCGGGTTCATTGCATTCTCTGGCGGTGAATACGATCTGCGTGAGGAGTTCACGTCGAAGAGATGGGCGACCGAATACACGTTCCCGGCCGTAAAGGATGGTAAGGTCAAGCTCGAAACGTTGCCGGACGCCAACCCTTCGGGCACCCAAGGCTGGTTTTTCAATTCGCGGCGCAAGCATTTTTCCGACCCACGAGTACGGCGCGCGCTCGGCTACGCCTTTGATTTCGAGTGGTCGAATAAGAATCTGTTTTACGGTCTTTACGACCGCACCGGTAGCTACTTCGAAAACTCTGATCTCAAGGCCTCAGGCAAACCCAGTCCCGAAGAGCTAAAGTTGCTAGAACCCTTTCGTGACAAACTCCCGCCGAGTGTTTTCGAAGCCGTTGAACGCCCCCCGATCTCCGACGGATCGGGTCGCGACCGCAAGCTACTGCGAACCGCAGATAGATTGCTTCGTGAGGCCGGATTCAGCATGAAAGGTGGCAAACGCATCGATGCAGCTGGTCGGCAAATGACAATTGAATTCATTCGATTTGTGCCAGCATTCGATCGCATTATCGCGCCATTCATTAAGAACTTGAAGGCGCTCGGGATAAACGCGCAGATACGGCCCGTCGATCCCGCACAGTACGAGCGCCGCCGCAAATCCTTTGACTATGATACCGTTACAACCAGATACGTTATGAGCAAGACGCCCGGCGTCGAACTTCGCAACATGTTCAGCTCAGGAAGTGCAAACACAGAGGGCAGCTTTAATCTGGCAGGCATCAATGATCCTGTCGTCGACAGTTTGATCGAAAAGGTCATTTCATCCACCACACGCCAAGAACTAGCGTCGGCAGTAAGCGCGCTGGATCGCGTTCTCATTGCAAACTACTACTGGGTACCGCATTGGTACAAAGCCTCTCACAATATCGCCTACTGGGATAAGTTTTCTCGTCCAAAGACAAAACCCAAATTCTCACGCGGCATTTTGAGTACCTGGTGGTACGACGCGGAGAAAGCAGCGAAGTTGAAACGACAGTAGCCAGCGCAAAATCGCTGCGCGGGAACACTGTGGCGGGATGGCCTCGCCTTAATTCAATTGTCAGATGGAACCGAGCGAGAAAAATTTGAGACCACTTGACCGAGAGCATCCAGCCGCAAGGTTTTAAACAGAGAGATTCAACCGGCATGGCAACGTATTTGTTTAAGCGACTCTTACTTATATTCCCGACCCTCTTCGGGATCATGCTGATTAGCTTTGCCATCATTCAATTCGCACCTGGCGGTCCTGTCGAGCGGATGATTGCACAGTTGACCGGGACAGATAACGGTGCCACGTCGCAGATTTCCGGTGGCGGCGGAGACGGTCTGTCAGGTACCGCGACTGCGTCAGGTGCCGCAGATATCTCGTCAAAATATCGAGGTGCACAAGGTCTCGATCCAGAATTTATCAAGGAACTAGAGCAGCAATTCGGGTTCGATAAACCAGCATATGAGCGTTTCATATTGATGATGGGGAATTACCTCACCCTGAATTTTGGAAACAGCTATTATCGTGACACTCCCGTCCTTTCCCTGATCTGGGAAAAACTTCCCGTCTCGGTGTCTCTGGGTGTCTGCCTACTGCTCCTGACCTACACGCTTTCAATACCGCTCGGCATCCGTAAGGCCGTCCAAGACGGTGAGCCCTTCGATACATGGACTAGCGGCGTACTGGTCGTCGGCTACGCACTTCCTGGCTTCATGGTCGGTGTATTTTTGCTGGTCCTTTTCGCGGGCGGATCATTTTGGCAGTGGTTTCCGACACGAGGATTGACCTCCGACGACTACGAACAGCTTTCGATCATTGGCAAAATCGCCGATCGGGCTTGGCATCTAACATTGCCACTCATTGCGCTCGCAATCGGCTCATTTACGCAGCTGACATTCTTGACAAAAAATTCATTCATCGACGAAATTCGCAAACAGTACGTATTGACCGCACGATCAAAAGGTTTGAATGAGCGGCAAATACTCTATGGACACGTATTCCGCAATGCGATGCTAATTGTGATAGCTGGATTCCCAGCTGCCTTCATCTTTGCATTTTTCACCGGATCGCTGCTGATCGAAACAATATTCTCGCTCGATGGGATCGGGTTGCTGGGCTACGAAAGTATCATCAATCGCGACTATCCCGTGGTCTTCGCCACTCTATTCATATTTTCATTGCTGGGGATGGTCGTGCAGCTGATCAGCGATTTTGTTTATACGCTGGTCGATCCTCGAATTGACTTTGAGAGCCGGGAGGTTTGACCATTGGACGCCCGCATTGACGTACATACGCCTTTGCCGGTCGGTCGCGGCAGCAGCACTGCTGATCGGTTTTGGCAGCGTTTTCGCATCACACCAATCAGTCGCCGCAGATGGGAGAATTTTAAGGCCAACCGCCGAGGCTATTGGAGCCTATGGCTGTTCCTGCTGCTTTTTATTACGACGCTGTTTGCGGAATTCATCGCCAACGACAAACCCATCCTGGTGAGCTACAAAGGAGAAATCCTGCTTCCGGTTCTCGTCGATTATCCCGAGGAGAAGTTTGGCGGGTTTTTGGCGGTTACGGACTACAAGGACCCCTTCACGCGAAATGAGATCGAAAACAACGGTTGGATGCTTTGGCCTCCAATCCGTCACTCCTACTCCTCCATCAACACGGACTATCCTACGCGCAGATCAATCAGTGGTGCCTGCCTAGGATTTCCCTCACCGCCGCCGTGGGCATCAAATTCAGAAATGTGCGAGGTACCCGCGGATCAATTGGCGCGATATGAAGCTTGGGGAAATACCAATTGGCTAGGAACGGACGATCAGGGCCGCGATGTGGCAGCCCGTATCATATATGGCTTTCGAATATCGGTGTTGTTTGGTCTCATTTTGACGGTATTGGCGTCTATCATCGGTATCCTCGTCGGCGCCCTGCAAGGTTTTTTTGGTGGTTTGACGGATCTCATCGGCCAGCGTTTTCTGGAGATCTGGTCATCTATGCCCTATCTCTACATCCTTATTATCGTCTCGTCGGTGCTGATACCGGGATTTTGGACCCTCTTGTTGGTTATGCTGGCATTTTCTTGGACATCACTGGTCGGCGTCGTGCGGGCTGAATTTTTGCGCGGTCGCAATTTCGAGTACATCACTGCTGCGCGTGCGCTCGGCCTTTCCAACGCAAAGATAATGTTCAAGCATTTGCTGCCCAACGCCATGGTTGCGACGTTGACCTTTCTCCCATTCCAGCTCACCGGCGCGATTACTGCACTTACTGCGCTCGACTTTCTGGGACTGGGTATGCCGCCGGGTTCACCATCCCTGGGCGAACTCTTGAAGCAAGGCAAGGACAATCTGCAGGCGCCGTGGTTAGCCCTTGCAGCGTTTTTCTCAGTGGCTGCGCTGCTTAGCCTGCTCGTATTCATCGGCGAGTCAGTCCGCGATGCGCTCGATCCGCGTAAAACATTCGCTTGACACTTGAGGACCCCGTTGCCCCATGCAGGAATTTGTTGAGCCCCTCGTGCAGGTCAGAGACTTGTCGGTCGATTTTCGCTCCGGACAGGCGACGGCCCACGCAGTAAAGCGCGTCTCTTTCGTAATTGGTAAGGGAGAATCGGTCGCGCTGGTTGGGGAGTCCGGCTCCGGAAAAACAGTGTCTGCCCAGTCCATTTTGCGACTTCTCCCCTATCCCGCCGCCTCACATCCGAGTGGCGAAATATTCTTCCACGGCAAAGATCTCTTGTCGGCACAAGAGAGCGATATGCGTCACATCCGCGGTCGCAGGATTTCGGTCATTTTCCAAGAACCCATGACCTCGCTGAACCCGCTACACACCGTTGAAAAGCAAGTTGGCGAAGTCCTGCGTGTTCACCGCGGCCTTGAGCCGGCAGCAATTCGCCGTCGCGTGCTCGAGCTCCTTACGAGGGTTGGCATCCGCGACGCTGAGAAACGACTTGAGGCCTACCCGCACCAGCTTTCTGGCGGTCAACGCCAGCGCGTGATGATCGCACTGGCGCTCGCCAATGAACCAGAACTCCTCATTGCCGATGAACCGACAACCGCATTAGATGTTACAATTCAAGCCCAAATTCTCGAACTTCTACAGGACCTGCAAACCGAGCTCGGCATGGCCCTTCTCTTGATTACCCATGACCTGGGAATCGTTCGCAAAATGGCCGAACGCGTTTACGTTATGAAAGAGGGAGAAGTCGTTGAGAGCGGCCAAACCAACGAGGTCTTTCAAGCTCCGAAACATCCCTATACTCGCCATCTCCTCTCGGCCGAACCAAAGGGGGCTCCACCAAATACCAGCAATACTGCCCCAGTCGTGCTCGAGACAACCAATCTTAAAGTTTGGTTCCCGGTAAAACGCGGCTTGTTGAGGCGCACCGTAGATCATATTAAGGCCGTCGACGGCTTGTCTCTTAAGCTTCGTGCCGGCCAAACCCTCGGGGTGGTCGGTGAGTCTGGTTCCGGTAAGACTACGCTCGGACTGGCACTTTTGAGATTGATACCTTCCGACGGGCCCGTTGTTTACGTTGGCCAACGTATCGACGATCGCAATGCCCGCCAGATGCGGCCGCTTCGAAAAGACATGCAAATCGTATTCCAAGATCCTTTCGGTTCACTCAGTCCTCGCCTCGCGGTCGGCCAGATCATCGAAGAAGGCTTGCTCATTCAGCATCCCAACATGTCATATGAAGATCGGAGGCACGCCGTCGGTCGCGCACTGACCGACGTAGGATTGGACCCCTCGTCTCAAGATCGATATCCGCATGAGTTTTCGGGTGGACAACGCCAGCGTATAGCGATTGCGCGAGCAATGGTGCTTGCACCCAAATTTGTCATGTTGGACGAACCCACCAGTGCCCTGGATATGAGCGTACAAGCCCAAATCGTCGATCTTTTGCGCGATCTCCAGTCCAAGCGCAATCTGGCTTATCTTTTCATCAGCCATGATCTCAAAGTCGTGCGTGCACTATCAAATTATGTCATCGTCATGCGTCACGGTAAGGTCATGGAGGAGGGCCCCGCAGAGCAAGTCTTCTCAGTTCCCAAAACAGACTATACAAAGGCCTTGCTGTCCGCTGCGTTTGATTTGACAACCACACAGGACACAACGATCGTCAACGACTGAAGAAACACAATTTCATGGCCCTTTTGATAATTGGCAGCCACCGGGCTCAGGAATTTTACGATGCGGCTCGCCGCCTCTCCCCTGAGCGTGACATCCAACTTTGGCCCGAGTGCAATGCACCAGGAGAAATCGAGCATGCCCTTGCTTGGCACCCTCCGAAAGGTATCTTGAAAACCTTCGCCAATCTGCAATCGATTGTCTCTGTGGGTGCCGGCGTCGACCACTTGTTTGAAGACAAGGATCTTCCCAAAGTACCTATAGTTCGCTACGTCGACCCCGACCTGACCGGACGCATGTCGGAGTACATTGCGCTTCATACATTATATCATGCACGGCGGATGATGGATTACCAATCTCAGCAGCGCCGCGCACTATGGCACTATTTGCCCGAACCGGCGGCCGAAGAAGTGCGAGTCGGAATTATGGGATTGGGGGTTTTGGGCTTGGCAGCGGCAAAAGTGCTGAGCACTCTCGGCTACCAGGTTCGCGGCTGGTCGCGATCTCTAAAGCACATCGAAGGCATCAGATGCTTTGCGGGTCAAGCAGAACTTGAACCGTTCTTGGCCGAAACTGACATTCTCTGCGTCCTTCTCCCTTTGACGCCGGATACCCAAGGCATCTTGAACCGCGATCTCTTTCAGAAGTTGTCAACACAGGGTCGAAGTCGGCGTCTTCCTGGTCCGGCAATTGTAAACGCCGGAAGAGGCAAACTTCAGAACGAAGTTGATATTCTCGATGCGCTTGAGGCTGGAGAGATCTACTCGGCAAGCCTCGATGTGTTCGAAAATGAACCCCTGTCCCCTTCCAGCCCTTTGTGGCAACACCCGCGGATCGCAATTACACCGCACAGTGCAGCCGAGAGCACGACGGGAAACATCGTCAGTTATTTTTTGCGCCACGTCTCACGAGCCGAGAACAACGAACCTTATGAGAACGTCGTGGACCGAATAGCTGGCTATTGAAACAACTGGTCAACGCCTGGCAATTGCCTGGTCATTGACTAGCAATTTCCAGGGATGGGTCCTGCTGTGCCTTGATCTGCAAAATTCTGGAACCAATTCAGTTCCGACGCCGCGGGAGGCGTATGGATCATCTGTAGGAACGTTAGATAAGCGCATGTTGTCTCAAGAAAACTTCAACCGTCAATTAACCGAAACGCAAGCCCACCTCTCGGAATGGGCCGAAAGCTACCAAGACATCGCTGAGTACGAGATAGAGGACGAACCCTCTTTTTGGCGCATCGCGGTGGAACCGCGCCTCGTATCTTTGTGCCCGATCGAACTCGTCTTGCGCGCCGACCGCCAGTTTGACCTCATCCTCTGCGATGCGACGATAGAGGATCAGACGATCGATGATCTCAACCTATTTAAGGACATCTTTCGCTCAGTCGCCGACGGCGCCGTCATATTGCGCCGTCATGTGTCGCCGGCAACGGATCTGCATCTCGGTGATACTGCAATCGTTCGCCGAGCGCACAAAGATAGTTGGTCACATACGCGTCTTACTGCAGCCGGCAGACGCATGGGACTAACGATGGCAATCGACCTGGATCGGACATTTGCTCCCTACGAACTCGAAGACGCCTGAGCGCCGCAGATCGCGCCCTAGTCACTAGGAATAGGTCGTCGCACATCTGATACGATCGGGCCATCTTTCCTCGCGCGTTTGGCGACGCTATTGACTTGCTCCAAAGTCACTGACATGTGAGCGGCGGTTGCATGAACCAATACTTCCTCGTCTACCATTATCCCGGTATGGCCAGGCCAAAACACAATATCTCCACGGCGCAATCCGGCCAGATCCGGACCAACATCAACACGCCGACCGATTTCCGAAACCTGCATATCGCTGTCACGAGGCGCAGTCTGACCCGCTACCTGCAACGCGTTCTGCACAAGTCCCGAACAGTCTATTCCGAATGCCGTCTTCCCACCGAAAACATAAGGCAAGTTCATAAATCGCATTGCCGTAGCCACGTAGTCTTCATGAAGAAGATCCAGATTGGACAGCAACTGCAATCCGACATATCCGCCAGTAGCCAGTTTAGCAAATCCGGCTTCTATATCGACTACAGATACGAAACTGGCAAACGGGGCATAGCCTGTCGGCAAGGACAAGGCGCTCGGCTCCCGATATATCGCTGCCAGCACCGAAGTGACCCTATGCGTCGGCGAGTAGATCTCTGATGAGAGGTTTGCCAGCAGCGTGTAGCCGACGTATCCGTCAATCTTAAGCTGGACCCAAGCCCAACCGTCACGTTCGTCGTAAACAGCAACGCATTCGCCTCGCAGAGCCTCTGTGTCTAACGCGGCATCGCCCCGGGGTTCCCGACGGATAGCTGTTCGATCACTTACGACCTGTTTGACGACACCCGGAACATAGCGGGGCGCGACAACCTGACCTTCCAATTCAGCGGCTGCTAGATCCGCGCGAAATGCATGACGACGCGGATCTAGCTTTGGACACTCGTTCACGACTACGACATGGCTCCTGAGACTTGGTCTGCTACGTCAACTCATTGCTTCAATAACCTGCAACATTGCCCGCGCTACGTGTGGCTCGCCGCCCTTCGGACCGAGCGGCTTAGCGGCCGACCGCCAACCATAGAGGTCAAAATGTACGTATCGGTTTGTCTTGGACACAAAGCGCTTCAAGAACAACGCCGCCGTGATCGCACCTCCGAATCCTCCCTCAGAGATGTTGTTGAAGTCACCGGCACCATGTTCAAGGTTGCGATCATAGCCACTCCAAAATGGCAAGCGCCAGACCGGGTCTGCCGCATCGCTCCCAGCGATTTCGATGTCCCTTGCAAGCACATCGTCCGTTGCAAACATTGCCGGTAAGTCTGGCCCCAGAGCAACGCGCGCCGCCCCAGTAAGAGTTGCAAATGTAACAAGAAGATCCGGTGTCTCCGCATCAGCAAGATCGAGCGCGTCGGCAAGCACCAGGCGGCCTTCCGCATCTGTATTTCCAATCTCGACCTGATATCCGGCGCGCGACGGCAGAATGTCCCCAGGCCGAACCGCAGCACCCGATATGCTGTTCTCAGCAACAGCGAGAATCGCCCGAAGTCGCACGTCGACACCCAATGCCATTACCATGTCCGCCAATGCCAAGACCGAAGCTGCACCACCCATATCCTTCTTCATGAGCTGCATTGCGTTTGCCGGCTTAATGTCCAATCCGCCCGTATCAAAACATATGCCCTTACCGATCAGGGTCACTTTTGGCGCATCCGATCTTCCCCAGGAGATATCAATAAGACGAGGAGCGCGCGGGCTGGCGCGGCCGATTGCATAGATTAGGGGGAAATTCTTGGTCGCAAGCTCTTCTCCTACTATCGAGCTAAAGGTGGCGCCTCTGCGGCTTGCTACTGTGCGCGCCACCTCCTCGAGTTCAGCAGGCCCCATATCGTTTGCAGGTGCATTGATGAGATCACGACCTAGCCAGACGCCGTCCACAATCGCGGCCGCTCGCTTCGCATCGCGATCAGAAATGACCGACAATTGGGCTCTGTTCTTGATTTCTGACGATTTGTACTGATCGAAAACATAACTCCCGAGCCCCCACGCCACCGCAGCATCGGCCGGCCGCTCAATGGCCTCTTCAAGTTGATAAACCAGTGGCGGTAGCTTTTTGGCAAGATCGCCAATCAAGTACTCCACGGGTCCGCAAGGGTCGGCTAAAACTCCGTCCCCGGTCCCTAGGAGTACGGCATCGATTGCCCCGTCCTCACCTGGCACGAGTAGATGCCGGTGACGCTGACCTCGAAATCCACAGACCTCAACCCAGCGACGCTGAGCGGCCGTCATTCGAGGAAATGAGTCGGGTTCAACACCTTGCTGGCACAAATAGATGGGCACAGCAGACTCGCTCTGACCGCAGAATACGCCTTCACTTGATCTTACTGAGAATGACTGTGCAACTTGAGACATGGCTCTCACTACTCGCAAAGAATGGAGTTCTGCGACAGGTGTAGCACATAGCACGAAACAGTTGAGATCTTGACCCGGCCGAAGCCAGAAGCAGCATTATTCCTCTGAAGATGTTGTCGCGTCTTTGGACGTCGTCGCATCTGTGGTCGCATCTGTAGATGGCGCAGGAGCTATTGAGCCTGTCGAGATCGCTGAGGTATCTCCGAGGGGTGTAATGTGACTAACCAAGCGTCTTTCACCAAATACCCCGAACCATCGCTCTTCGGGCAGCAATCTGCGATGCAATCCAGACCATAGTTGCTGCGACGTTATCCCATCCACAAACGCTCCTGCGGGCGGGGTAAGGAAAAAAGCGCCCAGCATCAAAACTGCGACCAGACTCGTATCTGCGACACTCCTAGAATCATGAATTTTCAGGGCAGATCCAAACGACGCCTTTAACCTTTGCCCCATGAGATCAACGCTAAAGAGCTCGTCCAACAGTAAGTGCGCAACATATCCCACAAACATGAAGCCGCCCGCCAGCCAGGCGACACCTTCGTGGCGTCCCAGGACGTGCTTAAACACGATAACTGTCAAAAACCAGAAAAACAAAGCGGCAAGCAGTGAATGCCATATGCCGCGATGGTAGGAAAATCGATGAAATGCAGCCTCCACTCCGTACCGGACCAGCAAAAATGATCCTAACCATAGCAGCCAGAGCTCAGCGATCGAATACTGATCTGCATTTACAAACAGAACACAGAAGGAAATAAAAACAGCCAATCCAGAAAAAAAGGCGCGGCTAGCTCGCGACTCCTTGAGGTCAATGTCTGGCAATATACTGCCAAGAACGCCCGCCATAGTTACGGCGACCAGGCTCTCATTGGATATAACATCAGCGGCCAATGTGAGCGTTGCTAAGGCACCACTGATGACTGTGCCGACGCCGATGTGCGTTGCGAAGTTCGCCATTGCTCTCCGTCCGTGCTCGAGCGCTACGCGAACTGACCTTGCCCCTGCAATCTGCCACAATATCAATTGATCACACTGCTGCGTGGCAAAACAATGTACCAACAGAGCACAATCTGTATGTCATCTGTGCTCATTGCTAGAACCCTAAGTTGAACAGATTCGGAGCCCGTGGGGGAGAGTACTTCCCAAAAAAAGAAGTACGAAGCTCACAATTCGAACACGGATCGCGCGCAACGCAGCGTATTTGCATACCCCTCCACTGTCATGCCAACAGGGTCCGCATACCCCCCTCCCATAGCGAAGCTCACTGGCAACCGGTTGTTGCGCAGAAACTCAAAAACCAAGAGATCCCGCGCCATAAGACCATCCAATGTCAAAGCCAGGCGGCCCAATCGATCAGCCTTGAGCGGGTCCGCACCGGAGATGTAGAGGAGCAAGTCGGGTTGGAAGGATGCAATCCTGGGCAATGCGTCGCGAACCGCCGCACAATAGTCCTTATCGCCTGTACCGTCTGGTAACGCGATGTCCAAATCAGATGGTACCTTGCGGAACGGAAAATTCTTCTCGCCATGAATGCTGACAACAAACACGCGTTTGTCAGATGTTAGTAGCGATGCATTGCCGTCTCCCTGATGCACGTCCAAGTCCAGGATCGCGATCCTGCCTACCAGGTTCTCCTGCAAGAGAACTCTGGCAGTAACCGCCAAGTCGTTGAAGACACAAAATCCGGAGCCGAAATCGTGATGGGCATGATGTGTGCCTCCCGCCAATTGTCCAGACAGGCCAAATTTAAGGGCTGAGCGCGCGGCCGCCAATGATCCGCCGACTGCGGCACGTGAGCGGGTCACCAACGTTTGCGACCAAGGGAGACCTATCCGCTTTTGCATCGCGGGCGTTATAGAGCCCTCAATGACAGCGTCAACATAGACCTCTGCATGGGCCGAAAGCAGTTGCTCACGGCTTGCAAGTGGCGATGCGAGCAGGTTGCTGCGACCGAGCAGTCGCTCGCTGACCGCCCTTTCACGGAGAAGTCGATATTTGCCAGCCGGAAACCGATGACCTGCCGGCAACGGTATTTCGGGCGTATCTGGATAGTAGAAAGGCGCGTCTTTCATGTCATATCGCCGAAAAACTGAAGCCTCCTCTGGAGAGGGCAGTCGCGATTGGAAGCCCATCATGATCAAGACTCATTCCTCGGACTGCCCGTGTCCAACTCGACGCCGTCCTTTGGCAAGCGGTTATAGGTGACGCCCTGTCCGAACGCGGTCTTGCCTGCGAGTTTCGCGACAACCTTGTCCATCGTCCAATGCGCGATCAGACAACCGCTCTCCGTCGTTCGCAGGTGCCTGTTCGCCTGGTCGATCCAAATCTTGGTCACGCAGCAACGAGCTAAAATCGCAGCACGCGAAACCAACGCATGACGTCCAAGAGACTCATGGCTGCGGCGGCAACGTAGGTCAACGCGGCAGCCCACAGAATTTTTCTAGCTTGCGGCACGTCGTGCTGCGATATGAATCCACCCGCCTCTAATACTGGCAGGGCACGTTTGAAGCTGGCATCAAATTCAACAGGAAGGGTGAAGACATGCATCAGGACGGTGACAGTCAGAATCGCCATTCCCGCAGCGATCTGCACAAACATCAACGCCGGTGACTTCAAAAACAGCACTAAGAGAGGTGCTGCTAGCATAAACGCGAAGCCAACCGATTGTATCTTTCCTGCCTGTTTCGCCAGCCGGGTGCGCGCCTTCAGTGGTCCGTAGCCTATTGCATCTTGCATTGCGTGTCCGACCTCATGCGCAGCGATCACGATGGCGGACAAGGAGCGTTTGGCATAGTGCTCCCGCGACAAGCGAACTGTCTTAGTCTCGGGATCGTAATGATCACCCAAGTCGGTCTCTTCAACACGGACTGAACCCAGCTTCATGCCATCGAGCAAATGCCGCGCCAACTGTCCGCCAGTCCCGCCAAGATCTGGCCGCTCGTTCGCATTGCGCGCGATGACACCACGCACCCACATCTGCGGGAGAATCGAAAGACCCAGGATCACCACCAGCAGGACAATGACTAGCACCACGACCCAGCTTTTACCCCCAAGCTTCAGCGTTTCTACGCGTTGTCAGACGGAACTGCGAATACGCTAGCACCTTCAGAACCTCTGCGCACTAATTGGTATGATCCCGGCGTTCCATATCTTCCACGGGAGGCAACTTCAGCAAAGGACGAACATATACTCGCAACCAGATCGGTACGATAGCGCCAAGTCCAAACATTCTTATGACGTGGTGACCCACGACAAAGGTCGGTTCAAGCCCAAGTACCAAGGCCAATATGGTCATTGCATCCGATCCGCCGGGAGAGTAGGCCAGCCAAACCTGTGCAACAGGAACTTCCATGAGCCATGCGATGGGCGCCGCTACCCCCAATGCCGTCACAGTCCCAACAACTACGGCACCCAACCCAGCCAGGGCACTCGTCGCCAGGAGATTTCGGTTCAATCCTGCAAAGTTTGAGCCGACACTTGCACCAATGGCAATGAAGCCGGGAACCATTAGACTGGTCGGAATGGCTACAGACAACAAACCGCTCCCTGCAACAAGCGCACTGGCAAACATTGCTCCGCACATCGATCCGGCTGGGAAACGCACTGCTTCAAACAATATTCCACCGAGTAGGCCGGCAGCAAGCATTCCGGCCAATTTGATCGGTGCATTTGGGTCTTCCGGAGTGGATTGAACCTGGTGAACAACTGTTTCGAACCCGAGCACGTCAAATACGAACGGGAGACAGGTCAACAGTACTGCCAACCGTATCACCTGCACGACGACAACGCGCCGTTGATCGGCCGCGCTGCCGTCAGTGAGCGCCAGCACATATGGCATGTTGCCGGGAACGCAAGCTAACCGCGCCGTGATAGGATCAAACCCGTGGACTCTTTCCAGATAAATTGACACGGAAAGCATCATTGCCACGACCGTTATCAGCAGACCCACCAAGCTAATCGGCCAACCAGCGACTTGAACTATTGTTTCGGGCGTGATCGAATTTCCCATGAACGTACCGAGAAACACCATTGCTCCATGCCGCAGCCAACCCGGCAATGGGCGGCCCCAACCTCCTATGGCTGCAACAGCGACAAAGAATGTTGAACCGGTAATCCAAGGTGCCGGCATGTTAGCCAAGTCAAAGATGACGCCCCCTAGCACTGCAACACAGAGTGTCGAGAGGAGTCGCAATGGATTGGAAGAGTGTAAACGGGGTGTCATTTAATAAATTGCCCTTAGGCCATGGTCATGAATAATGCAGATTGACGTCAATCGGCACCACATTCTTCGCATGAGACGACAGGCTCGTTCGTCAATTAGAGGTGGAATGCGGCAAGTGTGACCGAGGGGCACCCAATCAAGGCCTGGACAACTTGCGATCCTGGCTACTTTCTGCACGCCAACACCGAAAATGCGTCTTGCAACACGAACAGGTACACTATGAATGTCACTGAAGCGATCGTCGGTCGGCAAAGTACTCGAGCCTTTCAGAAGGATACGCCGGTCACGCAAGAAACACTTGCGCGAGTTTTTGAGATCGCCTCGCGCGCGCCATCCGGCTCCAACATCCAACCATGGAAAGTGTGGGTTGTAACGGGCGCCCGGAAGAGCGCTTTGAGTGAAGCATGTCTCAACAAACACTTCGCCAATGTAGAGCCGAAGCGAGAGTATAATTATTACCCTGTCACTTGGCGATCGCCGTATATTGAGCGCCGCCGTGCGTGCGGTTGGGGGCTCTATGAGACGCTTGGCATTCAAAAGGGTGAAAAAGACAAAATGTCTCTTCAACATGCGCGCAATTACTCGTTTTTTGATGCTCCTGTTGGAGTGTTCTTCACTATCGATCGCGACATGGAACTCGGCAGCTGGCTGGACACCGGAATGTTCATCCAATCTGTGATGTTGGCAGCCCGAGAATTCGGACTGGAGACCTGCCCACAGGCGGCGTTCTGCAATTATTATGATGTCGTTACCGAGCACTTGGGTGTGCCAGATGAGCAAATGCTGGTCTGCGGAATGTCGATCGGATACCCGAAGCGAAACGCGAGCGTGAATACATTCCGCACAGCCAGATTGGATGTCTCGGAATTCGTTACATTCATAGACCAGGATGAATGGAGCTAAAGTTCGCCAATGGAACTCGCCCGTCGGATGACACGTCTCTTGCTCCGTGCCGGAACGTGCCGACCCTGGCGCGCAAATAGCGCGGTCTCAATGTTGGCAAGAAACAATCGCGTCGCGTTTTCCCAGCTGTAATTAAGCGCGTGTTCACGTACCCAACCGCGATCAACCTGGAGCGCTTGCGAGACAGCTGCGCTAAGGTCATTGTTGAGTGCACCTGTGCGTCCCTCAATCACGTTGTCGAGTGGCCCTGTGACCGGATAGGCCGCGACGGGAATACCGCACGCCATCGCCTCAATTAGTACGATGCCAAATGTGTCTGTGCAGCTAGGAAACACAAATGCGTCAGCGGAAGCGTATGCTTCTGCCAGCGCTGTACCTGTTAGCTTCCCGGTGAAGTGCGCTTCAGGATATCGCGACCTCAGACTTTCAAGCATCGGGCCGGTACCGACGACCACCTTGGTGCCAACTATCGGTAGAGAAAGGAACGCTTCAATATTTTTCTCGATTGCAACACGTCCAACGTACAGCAGGACCGGACTTTGGCGACCAAAGAGGCGGACATTCCTGGGACGAAATAGATTGGTATCTACTCCGCGCGTCCAGGGCATAAGCTTCTGAAATCCGCGTTTGTCGAGTTCATCGGTCAAAGAACCGGACGCAACCATCGTACCGGCTGCCGAGTTGTGAAAATGTCGCTGGATAGCATATATCCAACTCGCAGGCACACCAAAGCGACCTGAAAGATACTCGGGAAAACGCGTATGAAATGCGGTTGTGAACGGGATCGCACGCTGCAAACAGTAGCGCCTGATCATCCAGCCAATTGGCCCCTCCGTCGCTATATGGACGGCATCTGGGCTGATGCATGCCATCCGCTCGATGATGAAGTGATATCCAGGTATCGCCAATCGAATTTCAGGATAAGTTGGACACGGGAATGTCCGAAACTCGCTCGGTGTGAGGAACGTGAGCTCGACACCGAAGGACGCGGCAGAGGCAGCCAATCTCTCGTACGTCCGAACGACCCCGTTGATCTGTGGTCTCCATGCATCTGTCGCGATTAGCACACGCATTCATACCGCCCAGATCACTTGACTGCTCGAGCAACTGGCCCAATCGGCCAATCCATGTCGTTCGGAGCGTGATACATTGACCACCTTTAGTGCGAATTTGCCGCTGCGTCGGCTCGCTCATCCCTTGCTTTCGTCGCGCGCGTACGAGCGAGCGAGAGCCGACTAAGCTGCTATCTCGATCTCCTGAGCTTCCGGGTTTTCGCTCATTTCCCTAGTTTTCTGCTGTTCGAACCAACAAATGAGCTCGAAGGTTCCGTCCTCGCGCTCGCCAACTGCCGTACAGCTTTCTACCCAATCGCCAGTATTTACGTAGTGAATTGCGTCGATTTTTTTCGACGCCGCATGATGGATGTGTCCACATATCACACCATCGACGTTGCGCCGTCTTGCTTCGTCGGACAAAGAGTTCTCAAAATCCCCTATGAAGTTAACGGCTGTCTTCACGCGATTCTTCAGGTAAGCTGACAGCGACCAATACCCGAGTCCCATGCGCCGCCGAATAAAATTAAGTGGCCAATTTGTCCAAAGCGCAAGCTGATAACCGCGATCGCCGAGGAACGCCAGCCAGCGCGCGTAGCGCACAACGACGTCGAATTCGTCGCCGTGAATTACGAGATAGCGCCGACCGTCTGCTGTAGTGTGCACGCTGTCGCGTTCAATCTCGATGCCACCAAACCTGCTGCCGCAATAGTCTCGCAGGCCCTCATCGTGGTTCCCGGGAATGTAGATGACCCTGGCCCCCTTGCGGACTTTCCAGAGCAGCTTTTGAAGTACGTCATTGTGGCTTTGAGGCCAGACTGCCCCGCGCTTGATGCGCCAAAAGTCGACGATGTCACCTACCAGATAGATGGTTTCGGCCTCGTGCTGGCGAAGGAAATCGATCAGCATCTCAGCCTGGCACGCCCGTGTGCCCAAGTGGACATCGGAGATGAATAGCGTGCGAAACGTGGTCATGCTGTCGGCTCCTTACTCCTGAGGGACGAGCACACGAAGCCCCCCGGATGATCGTATTGTCGGGATTCAGTTAACAGCAATGTGACAGAAATCAGATTCACCATAGTCGAACTCGAAACCTGTTGCACCGGTGCGGCAGCTCCAATTAATTCACAGTAACGACAAACACACAATTGGACAGACTGCCGAATTTGGTAGCCGACTGCCAATCACTGCCCAACATCGTTACTCGACGTCGTTAACGGACTGCGTGTCGCAATCAGTAGACTCGCACCGGGAAATAGCGGTCGATCAACTCCTGAAAGCGCCCAGTGGTCTGGAGTCTGTCCAATGATCGATCCAACATGTTGCGCATTTGATCATCTGTTTTTCTGACCAATATCGCAATCCCGTCGCCGAAAAAGTGTGGTTCGAAGTACGGACCACCTCGCAAAACACAACACGCTTTGGACGATGTTCCATTGACCCAAAATACCAGCCCTATACCATCATCGAAAATGGCGTCGACTTCGCCTGTTTGAACAGCCTGGCGGGCCAGTTCCGGCGTTTCAAAGACCCGAGCGCTTGAATTCCGGAAGTAGGCAGAGAAATATGCTTCGTGCGCGCTGCCTTTTACGACAGCTACGGATCGACCATCAAGTCCAGATGGCGTCGTTTCGAATGATTTCGCGTCGCGTCGCACCGCAAAGCGCGCAGGCGTATAGAAATAACGTCGCGTGAAATTCACATCGCGTGCGAGCGTCTGAGTCACACGGTGTGCAGCGATCACAGCGTCGGCCGTATCGTTTTGCAACGCGTCTATCAATCGATCCCAGGGCAGCGCCTTAATATCGCAGGTAATCTGTAGGTCGAGACAGATTGCGCGGGCCAAATCGACGTTAAATCCAGTCAGAACACCGTCTTCGTCGTTCGCGTTGAACGGTGGAAAATCATCCGTCGTCACGAATCGAATAAGGACACGTTGCGACGGTTCCAGTTGGTCACTGGCTACGCCCTGGGCCGCAAGGTCACAGATCGACCACCGGACCGCAAAAAGCATCGCAACCGCCAAGAGCGCAACTCTTATCAAAAGTATCCTCCCTGGTGACCCACATATCGGAGGGCATTAAATGAGGCTAGCTGATCATCCCCACTGTCGACTTCAATACCCCAGCAAGACCCCGGCGTCCAACTATGCCAGTTGTGCACTACGGGGCATTTGCGCGCGTGCGGAACGAATGAAAGGATAATGCGAAGCCTCCTCTCAATTGGTGATCACTGGTTCATCGCACGTTTAGTTGTTACCTGAGCGTCAATCTGGAGGTGCCATCAAAGCCTCATCCAGCCGGCGGGAATCAAGTCGCATGTATTCCAGTCATCGTGCACAAACCATCTGCGTGGGGCGACAACAATTTTGTCTTGTATCGGGTTGAGCCAAGCCCCCCACCAACCGAATGTGCTGTTAGAGATGACATGATGCCTGCACATGCTCATGAGTTGTATGTCTCGGAAGCCACGACATGGTTGATTAACGGCCACAAACGTCGTCGGAACGCCAAGATCGATGTGCGTCTGAGCCCACCCAATATCGTCGGAAAATAGGAATACGCGAGGGTCCGAGGTACGTTCAACGATGTGACCAATCCCACGGTGGAAGTAGTCGATGGAACACACACCGTGGAAGGCGTTGGCAGCCGCGTTCGTGACGTAGTCGCCACGTCTGACATGCAAGGAAATAGCATTCGATCGCGCAATTTGGCCTGCAATCTCGCCGTTGGCGTCATCGAGCGGCAATTTGGGAACAAGTTCGCAGCGCAGAGTGTCAACCGCATCAGAAAAGTATCGCTCGCTCTGCCAGTACCCCACCATGTGTATCGGCGTTTCCTGCCTATCGAGTTGAGCATCAAAGTGATAGTGCGGCTCGTTATAGCGCACCGACCGCACGTTTGGGACATTCCCAACATTACTGACGAACTTTTTTTTCCGAGGGAACCAGTTACTCAGCAACCCAACCGGTCCGATCGATGGCGTCGCGATGGTTGCATCAGCTACGATCGACAGCTCACGCGTTGTAGCAATAGTCTGCGAAATTGCATAATTGCTTAGCGCATAGCGCCGCAAGGGGCAGGCTTCAAAGCTTGTTATGTCCAATCGCAGTCCGCAACCCTTTCGCAACGCCAGGGCCCGCGCGGCAGCGTACTGAAAGAGTTGATTGCCAAGACCGCCGGACAAGCGGACATAAACAACACTCATGGCCCCCCCTCGAGGCTGCGCGAGGACGCAAGAGTCCATGCGTGCGAGACGCTAATCTGCGAATTTGCTTATTTTGGGTCGAAGCACCAGTTCGACCTGACAAAGCGTCACCGCAAGCTTCTCGGTCCCTTTGCATTCACGACGTCCGCACCTCTGGTTCACCACCAATCGGCAACCGCCCGCCCCAGACGCCAAATGTTCTGTGTGCTAGACTGGAAGATAGGGGGCAATGGAAGGCTCAAAACTGATGTCGCGATACGCCCGGAAACTCCGTAAAAAGAACGATCTCAGTTTTAGTGCGGCCTCATCGCTATTTGAGCCTGCGCCGGCCCGCCTCGCTCAATTCATACGTCAACTGCTTTAGGAGAACGCGCATGCTGCAAGAGCTTCTTGGCGTTGTTGCACCGTTTACAACGCCTTTCAGTGAAGATGGAAACATTGAACTGTCATCAATCAAGCCGCAGGTGGACTGGCTCATCGCTTCTGGCGTCCACGGATTGGCCGCCGGCGGTAGCACAGGTGAAGGTCATGTCTTGGATCGCGTCGAGTTCGTCGATCTCATCACAGCGACCCGCGACGCCATAGCGGGTCGCGTTCCTTTGGTTGCTGGCATCATTGCCAATTCTACCGCAGAAGTGTCGACTCGAGGAAATCTGGTTAAGGATCTTGGTGTTGCCGCACTACAAGTTACTCCGCCCCACTATCTGTTTCGTCCCGACGACGCAGCACTTGTCGCGCATTTTCGCGAAATTCATGCCGCATGCGACATCCCCATATTGATCTACAATGTGGTCCCTTGGTGCTACCTCTCGCCAGATCTGCTCCTGCGCATTATGGAAGACGTACCTGGTGTCGTCGGCGTCAAACAGAGCGCCGGAGACATGAAACTTTTTGCGGACCTGGTGCGACGCGCACAACCGTCCAAACTGATTTTCAGTGCCGTCGATGCTCTGCTCTATCCTTCATATCAATTGGGCGCAGTTGGAGCCATCGCCGCCATTCTAACCGCGGCTCCAAAACCGTCTGTGCAGTTGTGGAACGCTGTCAAAGAAAAGGATTGGCGGACAGCGCGAGATCTCCACGAGCGGCTTATGCCTGTCTGGGACGCCGTTGGGACCGACAATATGCCATCATTGATTAAGTATGCCCAATCCCTGCAAGGCGTTCCAGCCGGCGTGGCACGCAAACCAACTTCTCCGCCCACTGATGCACAGATGCATGCAGTGCGATCCGCACTTGCCGGGCTTGACCTTATTGCTTGACCTTATCTCTTGACCTCATCTGATGCGTGCGTTGCGGGGGCTGCAGCAGCATCCGTCCGGGTTTCGGCACTATCCCCTTAGCCCGCCGGACCAATTCGACAAAACATGCCCAAAAGAACCGTCAGTTAAAGCAGGTGACACAATTTTCACCTATGATCCTACCGGTAGTCTAGCTTAGTCTCAGCAAAGACTGGCGCAATGTTACCCAAGATAAGACGACACAAGAAGTGTACGTCGTCATCGATGAATTCCATCGTCGATAACGCACCGCTAGAGCCCCGGCCTCTAAGGCTGCGCCAGCGAGCATAAGTGAAAATAACCGATAGAACGTCTCCAAAATGAGCATTCGGGTCGCGATTAACGGCTTTGGTGGCATGGGTCGCCTGGCACAACGTGCCACATGGGGCGGCGGGGACCTTTGACATTGTCCACATCAGCGAGCCTCATGCCGATGCTGAAATCTCGGGCCATCTCCTGAAGTTCGACAGCGTTCACGAGCGCTGGCCAATTCCAGCTCTTTCCTCTTGAGAACTCGTTGAACGTCGAAAAGCGCTATTTGTTGCATTCTGAAGAGTGCCTGCGGTGGACGGCCTCGTCTACAATTTCGGACAAAGCACAGCCTTATTGGTCGAAACGACACCCACGTTGACATGTCAAGTGATGGGCTCACACGAAAATTCAACCGCCCGTAACTCGGCCTTCTGCCCATAGTGGGCCACATGGAAAATCCGGCCCAAACGAAGAGCCCGCAGTAGGCTACGATGTCAACAGGCCATGACGTGAGTAAACAAGACTTGACGAGATTGAGGGAGCAAAGGGCGATGGAAGTGATGCAAGAAGATCACCATCGCAAACTAATTTAACATTCCGAACGAGAACCATTACGCAGCCCAATTATCAAATGATAAAGAATTAATGGCTATATGAGGCGCTCTAGGAGTTCCAACATGCAATATGCTCGACTGACAATCGCTACACTTATTACACTCGCAGGATTTAGCGTTGGCGCTATCCAGGCTGATGCTTTTGGCCGCCGACACGACAAAATCTCCCGCGACGGTTTCGTTGTGGCACACAGCGACTTTGGGAATGGTAGCATTGTTGGTCCCGTTCGCGAGACGCGACTAGGACCTCAAGTTCGTTTGCCGAGCGGGCGATGGGTTTATTGCAAGCGGCTGTGTTCGGAAACCCTGCGGGTGAATACAGTCGATTTCTGGGAAATCGATCCCGCAAGACGGGCACGCGGCCTCACTGGCGAAGCCGGTATCTTTGGCAAACTCCAACGAAACTTCAGCTGGTAAGTCCAAATTCTTTTTCTGTCGTCGGTTGCGAAGCCCACATGTAAGCCCTGGCAGACAGATCCTGGCATTCAAGCATCGGCAGTCGAGAATTGACTGCCGGGAGACGACTCTGAAGAGTCGACTGTAGAACCTTGCAAACCGGCCTGAGGGAAACGAAGCCTAAATGCGTCGCCCTCGCAAGCTTGCTCGGCAATCAGTGGTGTCCGGCAACCTGCCCAAGAATTGTTACAAACCGAAGTTGGCAAAACAGGGCATTCGGAGCGCCGGCTAGGAGCGAACGAAAAATTCATCTAGAGTTTGGGAAATCGGCAACATCATGCCGGCGCTTAAGCGCGCGGCGAGGAGCCCTCCCATGATCCAGATGCCCCTCACGGGCTTTAAAGTCATCGACCTCACCGCACATCGCGCAGGCCCAACCGCTGTCAGGCAGCTCGCCGACTGGGGAGCCGATGTCGTAAAGATCGAGCGCCCGATCGCTGGCAGCAGCAACGACTCGATGGGCGGAAAGTTGAAAGGCCCTGATTATCAGAATTTGCATCGCAACAAACGCAGTCTCACACTCGACCTCAAGAGCGCTGATGGAAAGGCGATCTTTTATG
Source organism: Hyphomicrobiaceae bacterium (assembly GCA_051009975.1). Classification (GTDB taxonomy): domain Bacteria; phylum Pseudomonadota; class Alphaproteobacteria; order Rhizobiales; family Hyphomicrobiaceae; genus Tectiglobus. The sequence goes on along the minus strand of JBPCWA010000397.1, from coordinate 13,630 downwards.
AACTTGCGCGAACTGCCGACGTCGTCGTTGAGAACTTTCGTTCCGATGTCAAATATCGCCTCGGTATCGATTACGAAGCGATTTGCGAGGCTAATCCAAGGATCGTCTACGGCAGTATTTCGGGTTTCGGCCAGACGGGTCCCGACGCGAAACGACCAGGTGTTGACCAGATCGCCCAGGGCATGGGCGGGCTCATGTCGATTACAGGCCTGCCTGGACAAGGTCCGGTGCGCGTCGGCATCGCGATAGCCGATTTGACGTCAGGCATGTTCCTCGCCCAGGCCATCCTAATGGCCCTCTTGCAACGCGAACGAACGGGCAAAGGACAGTGGGTCCATACTTCCCTGCTCGAATCAATGATTTTCATGCTCGATTTCCAAGCGGCACGCTGGCTCATGCAGGGAGATGTCCCAAATCAGGCAGGCAACAACCATCCAACTTCCGTGCCTACCGGCGTTTTTCCAACTTCAGATGGCCACATCAACATTGCCGCTGCAGGCGGCGCACTTTGGGAACGATGCTGCGAAGCGCTGGGCGCACACGACCTTCTGCAGGACGAGGCCTATCAGACTGCTGCTAAGCGATCCGAAAACCGCGAGCAGCTCAATAAGGATATTTCGGCGATTACGCGCACGAACTCCTCTCGCCACTGGATCTCCCGGATGACAGAAGCTGGCGTCCCAAGTGGCCCGATCTACAGTATAGATGAGACGTTCGCCGACCCACAGGTCCAACATCTTGGGATCGCAACTAAGGTTCAGCACGCCGACCTCGGAGAGTTCGAAATCGTCGGACAACCAATTAATATGCATGATGCGCCCAAACCTGAGACGTTGCAGCCCGCGCCTTATCCGGGTCAGCACTCCCAGGAAGTTCTGCGCGGATTGGGATTTGATGACGCTTCCATCGATGAGCTGCGGCAACGTCGCATCATCTGACGCTGCAATTCCCCGTTCCGGGTCCGCCGTCAACGCCTACGCTACCACTGACAAGGCTCCCACGCCCTACTCACCTTGCGGGCTGGTGCCCAAAGAGACACCGCGAATTTGCCGCCACCAACTTCCGAGAAATGGACCGATTAGGCTCAAAATCGTCAGTGCAAAAAACAGAAGCACAATAGGCCGCTCCGCCATAGCAAAAAAATTATTGGCATAAATAATCATCGATTGAGAGAACGTTTCTTCCACGATCTTGCCCAAGATCATGCCCATAATCAGTGGCGCTGGACCAAAACCAAACCGCAACATGAAAAAGCCGACGACGCCTGCGATCAACATCACCCAGACGTCAAAAAACGAGGAGCTCGCCGCGTAAGATCCAATAATCGCAAAGACGAGAACCGCAGGCCACAATATCGTTCTAGGAATAAGCGTAATCTGGGCGAACAACTTTGCGCCGGCAAATCCAATGCCCAGAAATGCAATGTTGGCCACGAGCATAGCAGCAAAGATGGCGTATATGAACTGAGGCTGGTTGGATAGCAAGTGCGGTCCAGGTTTGAGCCCGTGCATGACAAGAGCAGCCATTATCAGCGCTGTTGACGCACTACCCGGAATTCCGAGCGCCAATGTCGGGACCATAGCCCCTCCAGTCGCTGCATTGTTGGCCGCCTCCGGCCCAGCAATACCTTCAGGGCAACCTGTACCAAATTCATCCTTGTTTCTGGACCAACGCTTGGCTTCATTGTAGCCCATAATCGCCGCAACCGTGGCGCCTTCTGCCGGCAGTATGCCAATGAAAGTACCCAATCCAGATGATCGCAGGATTGTCGCCCACACTTTCCGCAAATCATCCCTGCTCGGCAACTTCATAACACCCGCGCGGATCCGCTCAACGACCCGCTCGCTTGCCTGGCTTTGGTTCAAGAGCTCTGCAATAGCAAACAGCCCTATCAAAACAGGCACGAAGCTCAATCCCTCCGTCAATTCCGGAACACCAAACGTAAAACGCTCAATACCAGTTGTCAGGTGGATACCAACTGTACTCAGGAGCACGCCGATGCAACCCGCGATTAGATTTCGCAAAGATGATTTGCCACTAATCGAAGCAAGCATCGATAGCGCAAATATTGACAAGGCAAAGTATTCAGGCGGCGTGAAACTCAGAGCAACTTTCGCCAGCATCGGTGCAGCAAAAAGAAAAATTATGAGACTAATGATGCCACCGATCACGCTACTAAAGGCAGCAAGACCTAAAGCGCGACCGGCCTCACCGCGCTTCGCCATCGGATATCCATCAAGCGCCGTCGCAGCCGCTGGTGGTGCGCCTGGCGCATTTATCAGTATCGCCGTAATTGAACCGCCAAAAGTGCCAGCACAGTAGAGCGCGGCCATCATCGCAATCGCCGGAACCGGCTCGAGCGTGATAGAAAAAGGGATGAGCAGCGATATTGCCATAGGTGACGACAAGCCCGGCAAGGCACCGACCAGAACGCCGATTAGTACCCCGACAACGATCAACCCCAGATTAAATGGGTCGATCATCATCGACAGTCCTTGTACTACAGGGTCCATGGCAACAATCTCTCTCGCGCAGTTATGTCATAACAGCGCCATCGATTTCGCCGTTATGTTGAACACACCTGGTTCGAAGTAGACCCTGAGGATCACATTAAATACCCACGTTACAGCCAGCGAAAAAATCAGTGCGAACGGTACAATCAACCATAACCGCCTCTCTCCCCAAAGCAGCGGCAAAAACAGACTGACCTGAAGCATTGTCAATATCGTGCCGATTAAAGGCGCCGCGATTATCGATGCGAGGAGATAGGCGATCGTCACCCAAGTTAGCACCTTGACTGGCTGCTTTCGACCATCCTTTATCTTTTGCCAACGCGCCGGCTGAAACCCTCTCTCAAACGGCATAATCAAAGCGAGAACCGCAATGATGTAGAGGACAAGCCGAGGAAAGTCGGCCGGTCCGACATTCTCCCCCAATAGGGCGGATGCTTCCTCGAAATGCGTGGTCAAAAAATACAGAAACCCCGCGCCAACGATGAGGATGCTCGAGATAACGACGTCACCAAGATCGAAGAACGGCGTAGCTTGACGCCGTTCCGCACTTTCGTCATTTCCCGGCGAATTTGGTCCCATTGGCGAGTAGTCCCCTCTGGGGAGCTTGAATCAACTGCTATTGCTTGGTCAGCCCTAGATCGGTCAGGGCCGACTTTGCTTTGTCAAACTCCTCCCTAAGTTGGGCGGTCCACTCATCTGACCCCGCAACGCTGTCATCTGGATTGAGGCCCGCGCCTTTAAGGTACTGAGCAAATGTGCTGTGCTTCATTGCCTTGGTCAGCGCTTTCGATAGCATCGCAGTTCGCTCCGGCGGCGTACCAGCACGAACGGCATATCCACGGGTCGTCGTCGTTGCGACCGGATAGCCAAGTTCGTATGTTGTAGGAACGTCGGGAAAATCTTTTAAACGCTTCTTTGACATCACTGCCAATGCCCGGAACGTACCCTCATTTACTTGGTCTTTACCTTCAGAAATATTCGGCGTCGTTACATCGATTGCGCCGGACATCAAATTCTGTACCATCTGCAAACCAGAACCAAGCGCCACTGGCTTGTATTTAAAACCTCCTGCTGCCTTGGACAATTGAGCGATTCCGATGTGCTCAGTGTTGGCAATCTCAGCGACCCCCCAATTGAGCGGCTTCTTCTTAGATGCCTCGATCAAGTCCTTTAGGGTCTTGAAAGGACTATCTTTTCGAACCGTGATGAACGTCGGATCATCCATCGCGCGTGCGACACCAACGAGATCCTCAATCTGCATTTTTGATTTGCCGCGGGCCAGTGTGTAGAGGTGCGTTTGCGTAAGCGCAATCAACGTGCACCCGTCAGCCGGTCGCGACAGCACATAATTTTGAGCAGACGAACCCGATCCTCCGCGCTTGGCAACGACATTCATGTCGACGCCAAGGATTCGGCGAGATCGAATCATCATCATGCGCGCCGTGGTGTCCGTGCCACCGCCGTACTTTGCGTGAATCACAACCTGAATATCACACGGATATTTTTCTTGCGCTTGAGCCGGGCCGTTGAAAACAAGCCCCATACCAACGATCGTCGACCCCACTGCCAACAATCTACCAATGCTCGTGATGTCCTTCATTCAATCCTCCCAGGCCACCTGCTTCTTCGCGAGGAGCGTCTTTATCCTTCCAAGCGTCGCACGAGTTCCAGTGAGAGGGAAGTGAAAATTGAACACATCAGGTCGTTGACGCACTCGCAGAAACGTTGACGGAACCACAACAAAGTGACTTCACGTCCACCCAATAACTGGGCCTGTGGGTCACTTGGAACGCCAAAAACGGAAGGCGTTGCGGCTGCGAGACGCGTTCTGCGCAAGCACCTCGGCACGTATCAGCCGGGTTGGTTGCCGCGAATCTTATGGGCGATTGGCGAATACTCTCGGTCTAGGCGACATTCTCGATCGGCCCGAACAGACGGGCGGAATCCCTTGCTCTGCCGACGCGAGTATCCGACGCCGCGCAAGGCCTCACAAGTTAGGGCGTTCTTCGCATCTATTCAGAATAACCGCTTAGTCGCAATGTCAGCGCCTGCAACCAAGCTCTCAAGCTTCTTAAATGCAACGGCAGGGTCGACCATTCGATCGCCAGCAAAGGCCGCAAACCCGGAGTCCGTCGACGCGATGACCTGTTCGCGGCCAACGACATTGGCGTACCTCTCGATCCTGTCGGCGACAACTTCGGGATGCTCTACGTAGTTGTTGGTGACGTCTATAACGCCAGGTAGCAACACCTTTCCTTTCGGCAAGCGAAAGTCTTCAAAGAACCGCCAATCGTGCTGGTGCCCAGGTGTCGCCGCCTCAAGGGCTATCTTCGCGGGTCTCGCCTTCAAAATGACGGGTAGAATTTTTGCGAGAGAAATGTCATGCGTATGTGGGCCCTCATAGTTGCCCCACGATACGTAGATCCGCATCCGTTCGCTTGGTAACCCGGTCAATGCTGCGTTGAGCGCTGCAACTTGCTCTTCGGCATGTCGCAAAAAGGCAGTGTCACTCGACCTCTTGAATATCGTATGGCGCCCCATAGCGAGATCGGGACAATCTATTTGCAATTCAAGGCCAGCATCAAGAACGGCGCGGTATTCATTCTTCATTGCTTCCGCAAGCGCCATTAAGTATGCCTCGTGCGTCGGATAGTGTCTGTTCGGATGAAATATCGCGATCAGACCAGGGGACGCAGCTGTCAAAAATGCGCCGTTGGGTTGATGCTTGTCCACGGCCGCCCGCATGCGGCGAATGTCCGATTTTGTTGGATCAAGTGATCTTACAGCAACCGGTCCAGTACACTCTGGATGAGAAAATTGCGCTAGCATTCGCCGCCGCCGGAGCGTCTCCGCTGCGCCAGGAAACGCATCAAGATCCGCCGGCGTCACAGGTGCGCTGTTGCCAGAAAAACCCGTCAGTCGATCCTTTGTATAATTCGCGTATGTCACCTTCGAAAATTCACCGTCCGATACAATGTCGATGCCGATTGCCTTCTGTCTCTCTACTTCGCTCTCGACGGCTTCGCTCAGTACCGCTTCATGAAGTTCTGGATTGACCGGAGTACCATGCTCGGCGGCCTGGATCACATCGCTGACCAACTCGCTGCGTGGGAGGCTGCCGATATGGGTTGTCAGAATGCGGTTTGTTGCCATGATGCCTCGCACGGTTCACCAGCAGCGATCTTATGTTGATCGCGCCCATGTAGCTGATCACTCAAGCGGGTATGGAGCAACGCTCGAGTTTCGAAGATTAGGTTAGCTAGAGACGCTGTTTTGTAAATAAACCATCTTAGGTTGTGCCCAACGCGCCGGAGATCATGCTGAGTCAACCGCCTTCTTTGTCTCACTGGGACTTGGCGATCTGGCAGTCTCAACTAAGAATGCTGTACTCAGACCAAAATTGAGAAGGCCGGTAACTGCTGACATGGCACCAAAAATGCGGCTCTGTGGACCAATCGTGATGTCCCCGTAACCCAGCGTTGTGTACGTCACAAGTGAGAAATAGAGAGCGTCGGACAGTGCTGGCAAAGCGCCAACCCAGATAAACGCGCCGGCCCACAGCCAAACCTGAATTGTGTGCCCGACCACGACGGCCGAAAAGGCAATGCCCAGCAAGAATGCCGTTCCCAGCTTCTCTCCCAAGCACGTGATCTTGCTGTTCAACCACTGCAGAAAAAATGTCGCGAGAACGAGTACGGCAATATGTAGCGCTGAACACACCCCAAGGATCAAACTACCCGCCATAATTTGCCCGGTCATTGCGACAGCACCAAATTCACTGAACTTCTTCTACATCGGCACTTAAAAAAATACTGCAAAGTTGTCGGAACCGAGGCTAGCTTAAATCGGTCCAACGATCTGTTCGAGCTAATTTCTGCCTTTTCGTGGCGCAATGCGCGACGTACCTTCGCCCTGCGACGGCCACATTCAACCCGGGAAAGGCGGGCCTCGACAGGCAAACGTCGACAGGCAACCGCAACTTGCTTGGCTTCAATTGAGAATTCAAACTCGCTCGATACCTAGACGCTGGAGATGAAACGACAATGAGCAAATCGCAGCTTGCGAGCTACACTTTGTCCATCGTTCTACTTGGTCTCATTCAGCTCGCCCCTTCAAAGGCGGACGCCCAAAAAGCCAATCAAGACGCCTCCAATCCCTTGCCGAGCGTAATAGTTCAGGACGTAGTTGAGAAAGACGTTACCCCAGAATTCCGCATTGTTGGTCGAGTAGTGGCCACCGATACCGTCGAAATCCGAGCCCGGATTGAAGGCATTCTAGAGAAACGGAATTTCATTGAGGGCAGTACAGTAAAGGAAAATCAACTCCTCTTCGAGATTGAACGTGAACCCTACCAGGTTGTTGTCGATCAACGCAAAGCTGAGTTGGCTGGAGCAGAAGCTAACAAGACCAATGCGGATGCTGATTTCAAACGCAAAGAGTCGCTGGTTGGCCGAAGAGTCGTTTCCGAGGCTTCGCTCGACGAATCGCGTGCAGCCATGCTCTCTGCTGAAGCTGAAGTCCTGCAAGCCAGAGCAGCACTGCGCGCGGCTGAATTGGACTTGAGCTATACTGAAATCAAGAGCCCAATTACTGGTAAGATTAGCCTGGCGAGATATAGCGTTGGCAACCTCGTTAATTCTGGAAGTGAACCGCTCGCAGTCGTAACAAGTGTAGATCCGGTCTACGTGAAAATTGGGATTAGCGAGAAAATGTTGATCAACGCGCGCAGACGTGGCGTCGACATGCAAAGGCCAAAGGTCGATCCCCGATTGCGGTTGTCCGACGGGACCGAGTATAATCAGACCGGCAAATTCAACTATATGTCACCGGACGTCGATCAGTCGACGGACACGATCATCGCGAGAGCAGAATTCCAAAATCCCCAGGGCGTTTTACTTCCGGGCCAATTCGTCACCGTAGTTATTAGACCAAAGCAAACGGAACGTTCAATTGTCGTCCCACAAGTGGCAGTCCAGCGAGACGCCGAGGGTTACTTCGTTCTTGTTGTGGACCGAGAGAACAAAGTTGAGGTGCGCCGGATTGAAGCGACCCGCCAGGTTGAAACCGACTGGGTCGTGACAAATGGGCTGGCAACCGGCGAACGTATCATCGTCGACGGTATCCAAAAGGTTCGACCAGACATGGTCGTCAATCCCGTCAAAGCGAGCTAGTGAGACGCCCAGATGTTCTCCGCCTTTTTTATCGACCGGCCGAAATTCGCATTGGTCATCTCGATCGTCATTTCCCTCGCAGGCATGATTGCCCTTAACGTTTTGCCTGTAGAAGAATTTCCAGACATTGTTCCGCCCCAAGTGCGCGTGAGCGCTGACTATACAGGCGCAAATGCCACAGCCGTTGAACAGTCCGTCGCGGCGCCGATTGAGGACAAGGTCAACGGTGTTGATGACATGATCTACATGTCGTCCGATAGCAACAACGACGGTAGCTATACACTGACCGTTACGTTCAATGTGGGCACCGACCCCGACATTGCAGCAGTCAACGTCCAAAATCGGGTCGCAACCGCCACAGCGCAATTGCCGTCCGAAGTTACACGCAGTGGTGTGACAACCAGCAAGCAGTCTTCCAGCTTGCTCATGGTCATCACATTGCTGTCACCCGATGAGTCGCGCGACGCCCTTTTTCTCAGCAACTACGCATCAATCAATATCCAAGACAGCCTCGCGCGCATAGATGGCGTCGGAAGCGTGTCTCAATTTGGTGCGCTCGATTACAGCATGCGAATCTGGCTGGACCCCGATCGCCTGACATCCCTCAACCTTACGACATCCGACGTCGCTAATGCTATTTCAAACCAAAACATCCAGGCAACAGCAGGTCAACTTGGCGCCCCACCTTTCGATGCTGCACCAAAATTCCAATTCACAATACAGGCAAAAGGCCGCCTCAAGAGTGCCGATGAGTTTGGCAACATCGTTCTGCGTGCCAACCCGGATGGCACGTTTATCCGACTTCGGGACATTGCGCGCATCGAGCTTGGTGCCCAGAGCTATGGCTCTTCGTCCTTGCTTAACAACAAGCCGGCGGCGGCGATCGGTATTTATCAATCTCCCGGCGCTAACGCACTACAAGTCGCAGACTTAATCTATGCTGACATGAAACGCCTCGAGGCCCGCTTCCCACCCGGCGTCGAGTACAATATTGTCTATGACACAACGCTTTCTGTTCGCGCATCGATCCAGGAAGTCGTAACGACTTTGTTCCTGACATTCGCCCTGGTCGTTGCCGTGACATTCCTATTTCTCGCGGACTGGCGCTCGACGCTAGTACCGACGTTGGCAATTCCGGTCTCACTGATAGGCACATTCGCTTTTCTTTATGCCTTTGGGTTCTCCATAAACACCATCACATTGTTCGCCATTATTTTGGCGATTGGCGTGGTTGTTGATGACAGTATAGTCGTCGTCGAAAATGTGCAGCGTCTGATGGTGGAGGAAAGGCTCGATGTACGTGCGGCAACGCGCAAATCTATGGAACAGGTGACGGGGCCGGTCATCGCTACCACGTTAGTCTTACTTGCAGTATTTGTTCCCGTGTCCTTTATGCCGGGAATCACAGGGGTCCTTTACCGTCAGTTCGCGGTAACAATCAGCGTCGCTGTGTGCATTTCTTCGCTCAACGCGCTTACTCTGGCGCCGGCGCTTTGCGCTTTGATACTTAAGCCAGGATCGTCAAAACCGCGGGGGCCACTGAAGCTCTTTTCCAATACCGTAGACGCTGGTCGTGACAGTTTCTCGTGGTTGGCAGCCGCAATGGTACGCCGGATGCTGGTCTCTCTGATCGTGTTTTCATGCTTTGTCGGTGTGACCGCCTTCCTCTTCGCACGCGTACCAGCGGGTTTCTTACCACTGGAGGACAAAGGCGCCCTGATGGCCAACATCCAATTGCCAGACGGTGCGTCGCTGTCGCGAACCGAAGAGGTTACGCGAAGAGCGTCCCAGATGATAGCTGACATCGACGGCGTGCAGGATGTGCTCGCAGTTCCCGGCTACAGCATTCTATCCGGTGCCGCGTCGAATACAGCCCTAGTCATCATGATTCTGACCCCTTGGGATGAACGTAAGGCTACCGAGAAAAAGTGGTTCAGCATACTCCGAAAGACGAATGCCATCTTCGCGTCAATTCCGTCAGCCAATGCGTTCGCATTTCCTATTCCACCTATAACGGGGCTGGGCACGGGCGGTGGCGTTGAAGCGGAACTGCAGGACTTGACAGGTGGATCTCCGCAGGACCTCGCGTCGGCCACGCGCAGTCTTGTGTTCAAAGCAAATCAGCAGCCGGAATTGGCCCAGGTGTTTAGCACTTACTCGGCCAATGTTCCGCAACTCTTTCTCGAAGTCGACCGCGACAAGGCTCAGGTCCTTGGCATCCCGATCTCGGAGATTTTCGAAACACTGCAGGCGCAATTCGGATCATCGTACATCAACGATTTCAATCTGTTCGGCAAGGTCTACCGCGTAATGATTCAGGCGGAGTCCCGTTTCCGAAATCAGATCGACGACGTTAACCGACTATACGTGCGCAATGCGCAAGATGAGATGGTGCCGCTGAGCACACTCGTCCAAATTCGACCCATCTTGGGACCCCAGACAATAAAGCGCTACAACATCTTCAAGAGCGCTCCAATTACGGCCAACCCGGCCGTCGGATATAGCACCGGCCAGGCAATCGCCGCGCTGGAACGAGCTGCAAGCGAAGCCCTTCCAGAAGGCTACGCAATTTCCTGGACGGGCACTGCACAACAGCAATTGGAAGCGGGGAACCTCGTCGTTTTCATCTTTATCTTGGCTCTGGTGTTTGCCTATCTGTTCCTAGTTGCCCAATACGAAAGTTGGACTACCCCGGTTTCCGTCGTATTTTCCGTTGTGTTCGCTGCGTTTGGCGCGCTTGTTCCACTGTGGCTCCTTCCGTTTTTGGACAACAATCTGTATGCCCAGATCGGACTTGTTATGTTGATTGGACTCGCATCAAAAAGCGCAATTCTCATCGTCGAGTTTGCGAAAGACCGGCGTGAATCCGGTTTAACGATCAATGAAGCCGCAATCGACGCTGCGCGCACCCGTTTTCGCGCGGTCATGATGACGGCACTATCATTCGTTCTTGGTGTTGCGCCGCTTCTGTTTGCGACCGGAGCTGGAGCTGCAAGCCGCGTCTCGGTAGGGTTTGTTGTGTTTTTTGGTATGCTGGCAGCAACTGCAATCGGCATGCTGTTCGTCCCCGTTCTCTATGCTGCAATCCAACATATGCGAGAATGGTTCAAGGGCTCGAAGAAAGACGAAACAACTGAAGTCCCGGCACTCTAGTTTTGGGTCTGACATCACCAGGATCCGGATGAGAGAGATAGGATACGACCGTCCGCAATGTTTAAAATCAACCCGCTTCTTATCGTAGCGCTTATTGTGACGGGCAGCATCGCGATTTGGGGTATTGTCGACACAGAGAATCTTGCGCAATGGGCAGCGGAAACAATCGAGGTACAGTTCTCCAGCCGCGCTTGGTTTATCATGTTGACGGTCAGCGGTCTCCTGATTGTCAGCCTCTTTCTAGCCATCTCCAAATATGGTGAAATCAAGCTTGGCGCCGACGACGACCAACCCGAGTTCAGCACTGTTTCGTGGTTGTCCATGCTTTTCGCGGCTGGCATGGGTGTTGGGCTCCTGTACTGGGGAACGGCTGAACCTCTCACCCACTACTTGGCTGTCTCTGAAGTCGAAGATAGTCGGCGCGCTGCAGACGCCGCGCTATTCATCACAAACTTTCATTGGGGTATGCATGCCTGGGCGATCTATGCACTGACCGGCCTCGTTATTGCCTATTTTGGATTCCGGCTGGATTGCCCAAACTTAGTCAGCGCACCGCTGATACGTGTCTATGGAAAGTCAACAGTTACGATGGTCGCCGGCTGGCTGTTCGATCTGATGGCGATTGTCGCCATCGCTATCGGCGTAGGTGGTTCCATCGCCATGGGGGTGTTTCAAATCAAGGGCGGCATTGATGTGCTGATGGACGTCGATAGCTCCGGCACGTCAATGTCGATTGCAATATTCTTGGTATTATGCGTCGCCTACACGCCGCCACTGCTGATGGATCTTTCAAGAGGTATGGCCATTCTTTCCAACACGGCCATGGCCATCGCCTGCGGCCTTATGGTGTTTGTGCTGATTGCCGGCCCAACACAATTCATTATGGGCGGCATTATTGGAGCGATTGGCGAATACGTAAGCCAAGTCGTTGTCCATGGATTTCGCACATACACATTCATGGATGAACGCACCGCGAACTGGTTTCACGAGTGGACTTTGACTTACATGGTTTGGTGGCTCGCTTGGGCTCCGTTCGTGGGTGTGTTTATCGCTCGCATTTCGAAGGGACGGACGATCCGTGAATTTCTATTCGGCGTGATTGTTGTTCCAACGGTTTTCTCCATATTTTGGTTTGGCGTCTTCGGCAGTATTGGGTTTTACGCCGCTCTCAGGACAAACCTTCCGATACTGGAACTTGTACAAAAGGATGCGAGCCGGGTGATGTTCTTCGTTCTCGAGCAGTTTCCAGCTTCGCGCTTGACCATTTCGGCCGTTGTCGCTGCAGCTTTCTTATTCCTCATAACGAGTGTCGTCAGCGCTGCCTTTGTATTGGGTATGTTTTCCTCCAGTGGTTCACTCAACCCTTCGAGAGCTGTCAAACTCGGCTGGGGAGTTATTCTAGGCGCCCTGGGCTTGGTCATGATCCTCTCGGACAGCATCGCAGCTATCAAGTCGATCATAGCGCTGGGTGCATTGCCCTTTGTTTTTGTTGTTACCATTCTTGTTATTTGCCTGCTCAGGGCGCTGGCAGTCGACGAAGCGGCAGCCATTGATAGGAGTAAGCCGTGAGTGATGTAACTGATACCATGCTCAATTTGTGGGTTTTCGCGTTTGTTGCGCTGGTTATCTGGCTTATTCTCAAGCCGGCGGCTGGCCTAAAGAAGACCAATACTTCCTCTGACAACCCACAGAAGCATCAGTAGATCACGTAGTCCATCACTCTCAGGTGCAAATGGAGTTGACAAGAGAAACCAGCTTACCTTTGCCTTGATCGGCGGCACGCCTAGGCAAGCCATCCAAGTCGCGCTGGCGTGAAGTGAGAGACACTTTCTGAGCAAACAGACCGGGACGAGATTTTCGAGACGACATACACCTCAGCAGTCTCTCTCAAACATGTCCGAACATCACGTCTGGACATCACGTCTGGACATCACGCGCAAACACTACGCTTGAACATTACGCCCCTGCACCGCAATTTGCGTTGCACATTGGCGTTGCACATCGGCGTTGCCACTTAACATATTGTCCTTGCATAAGGTCGTTGCATCGCATCTTTGCATAGCGTCTTTGCATTCAACCTTTAGTTCTGCACTTGGTCAGAATTTCGCGTCGACTTAGATAAGTCAATTTTGTTTACTTATTGACTCCCGGAACGCGATCTGCTCCCAATTCGGAGCGACGCGCTTAACGTCCAACAACGCCTAGTTTTGGTATTGGCGCAAAGACTTGTGGCCGGACCGTACGGCGCCGACCCAACCAAGATCAGGGAGGAACAGGATAGATGAGACAGACCTATTCGTTATTTGGTATTGCCCTTGCAGCGAGTGTCGGTGTCGGATCGGCATCGCCGGCGGCTGCTAACATTGGAGCGTGTCTCATAACAAAAACTGACACCAATCCATTTTTCGTTAAAATGAAGGAAGGTGCGACGGCCAAGGCGAAAGATCTTGGCATCGATCTGCAATCGTTTGCCGGCAAAATTGACGGCGACAATGAAACACAGGTTGCAGCAGTCGAAACATGCATAGCGTCCGGCGCCAAGGGCATTCTTATCACTCCGTCCGACTCGAAAGCGATCGTGTCATCAATAAAAAAGGCACGAGATGCCGGATTGCTCGTCATCGCGCTCGACACCCCTCTTGAACCGGCGAACGCCGCTGACGCCACGTTCGCCACGGATAACTTCAAGGCCGGAGAGTTAATTGGTCAATGGGCAAGAGCCACACTCGGCGATCAGGCTAAGAATGCAAAAATCGCATTGCTCGATCTGAACCCGTCAGAAGTGTCTGTAGA
>JBPCWA010000396.1:0-11124 GCA_051009975.1 Hyphomicrobiaceae bacterium | reverse complement strand
GGTGACCGTCGAAAGGATTTTGAGCCTCTTCAGTTTCCCGGAACCGCAACACCTGGTTTATACCGGCGGTGACGCAAGCCACGGGGGCTCCGCTTTCTTCGCCCAAGACCGCTTTCGCCCCCAGCACCTTATCGTAAAATTCGGCTATACCGTGTGCGCTACCGATCGGAACGTTGAGCTCAACGTAAGCAATGCCTAGTTGCATCTTTCCGAACTCGGCCCGCGGCTCATAACAACGCATGCGATTGCCCCACGGGCATGTCACGTCAACGTAGTCGTGCTCTTCAGCAAACGAGAATTGCGTTTCCGAAAGCGCCGATCTGACTTCGGCCAAACGCGCCAACAAGGCACCACGATCCGGCATTACAATACCCGTATGCCCGCGCAAAACTTGCAGACGTCTCGTCGGCAAATGGAATTGACTAGTTCCGACGTTGATCCACATATTCTTCGATCCCGTCATCAGATAGGGATCGCGCGTTAATCCGAGACCGTTAACGTAGAATGACAGGGCAATCTGCTGATCGGGAACGCAGGTGTTGACATGTTCCAGCGCCAGGATATTGCCGACGTCTTCCTCGGTGCGATCATAGTCAATCATATCTAATCCTCGACGAAGTCGCAGGAGCCATGAAGGCGGAGATCATCATGTGATACATGAGGCGAGTGAACTCGCCAATAGGTTGGTCGTCATACCGTCGGCGCAATCAATTCTTTTTGCGAGAATAATTGGCTGCCTTCTCAGCAACACGGCAAACAGCGGCTGGATCGAGTGATTCTAGTCCGTTGGCCACTGCTGCATAGTAGAGCTGCAGGGCGGCTTGGTAGATCGGTGTCGGACAGTCATACGCCGCCGCATGAGAAATAATGGTGCGAGCGTCCTTCATTGGGATAGAGAAGTTCTGGCCATCGGCGTTGTAGTCGTCTGCTACCATCAGTCGACCGCGGGCTTCAAACATCGCCGAAGAGGATGCGCTGCCGGATATCGCGCTATGGAAAATTTCCGCGTCAAGACCAGATTTCATGGCCAATACGAGAACTTCTGCTGCAACCGCATTGTGAACGAGATTGAGGATATTTCCCGCCAGCTTCGTCTTGGTGCCGTTTCCATATTCACCTACAAACTTGACGGTCCGGCAAAAACCGTTGAGCACCTCTTTCACATGCTCGAAGTCGCGAGGTGAGCCACTGCAGAATGCCGTCAATTCATTTCTCAGAGCCATCGCACGATTGCCACTGACGGGACAATCCAGAATCGCAATACCGTCACTCTCGCAATGTGATTGAGCAACGAGCTTGTCCGAAACTGACAAGGTGCTCACCTCAATGATGGTATTGAGCTGACCCTGCTGATATAGGAGTCCGGTTTCTTCAATCGATCTGTTTCGTAGCGATCCGTTTCTCGCTAACGCATCGCGTCCCGGTTGGTTTCCGGTCAGGACGTCTAGGAGCGCATCCCCAGTCGCAAGGCAGGTTATAATCGTCGGAGCTGTTTGCGCAAGTTCGCACAACGTTTCTGACACGATTACGCCGGTACGGCGCCCTCGCTCGCATGCTTCCGTGCTGATGTCGAAACCGAATACCTGCCAGTCGCGCTTCACCATGTTAGCTGCTATGGCCTCGCCCAAAACGCCGAGACCAACAATGCCGATTACTTTGCTCATGGATTTCTGCGGCCGCTTTGCCGCCACTCAAATTAATCGCTCAACAATGTCCGTGGCCATGGTCGTATGGTTCCGAAATTCGTCCGGCCATTCGCATTGACTTGCTTGGTCCTGGTTTCAAAGCTTGAAGCTCTCGTTCGACTTGCTGCCGTGAACAAACAACCGCCGTGACCACGCAATTTTGACGTATCTCGAGAATTGGGTGTGCAAAGAGCGATGCCGAAAACGCCGGCACCGCTCCCCCCTCCCCCCGCCAGTCGCGAAGAATTACTTGCTCGCAAGCTTCTTGATCATCGCAGCGTAGGCCTCACTTTGCTCAGCGCGCATCTTCTCGTACTCGGGACCATTGACATAGTCGGTGTTCTCGCCAATGGCCTTGATCAGGCGCTTATAGGTCTTGTGATTTTGCAGTTCGATCAACGCGCTTCTCAGTTTCTCAAGTCGATCTTTGGGAATGCCGCGCGGCGCCATCAGGACGCGATGCATCAAGCCAAGATCAGCAGTGTATCCCAGATCGGCAAACGTGGGCGCACCCTCGAACGCGGTCTGCTTTCCGGCGCTTATGAGAACGCGAACCTTGTCGCCTTGGGCCAATATCGTAGACTTAAATTGGAATGTGAAGTCGGCCTCCTTCGCAAGAAAACCGCGCAGCGAGGGCCCACCTCCCTTGTAAGGCACCATTACAATCTTATCGACTATACCAGCCTCCGTGAACAACTGTAGGCCTGGTGCATGGGTCGCTCCCCAATTGCCGCTGTGTGCGAATTTGAGCTTTCCCGGATTTGCTTTAGCAAAAGCTACCAGTTCGTCCCAGGTCTTGAACGGACTATCAGCCCTCACGATGACAGAGAAACTACCTGAGTTTAGCTTGCCAACCGTTACGAACGATTCGTTTGTATTGTAGGGCAGCTTCTTGACGTGCTTTTGCAGTTGGTCAAAATAGTTGTGCGTGAAAAGCAGCGTGTAGCCGTCTGGCCTTGCTTTCGCGGCAGCGGCAGTGCCGATTTGGCCGGACGCACCTGGCATCAATTTGACAATCACGGCGTTGCCGAGGATGTCCGGGATAACACTTGTGAAAACTCGCGCATTGCGATCGTGAGACCCGCCAGCCCCCAAAGGAACCACCATTGTTATTGGCTTCTCAGGGAATTCAGCGCGCGCGTCCCCGCCAACCAGAAGTCCTGCACCTATAGTTAGCGCCGGCAGGATACTGGCAACGATTCTCGTCCATCTTTGAGCAAGCATATAATTTCCTTTCGCGTTTTCCTCGCCTTCAACGTGGGCCTCGGTTTTTTCTCATTCGGCTAGAACATCAACCCAAGCATCCGGTGTTCGTTTTATACCCAGTGTTTGTTGTAGCAAGTGCTCACGTCATTCTTCCGCTCCATATTGGCGCCTCAGACGGCGACTGCGGCGCCACATAAGCAATGTGATTATGGGAGTAATCAGGAATATGGCGGCCGATATTGGACGCTCAAACATGACATAATCCAGCAATGCGCCGTTCGAGAGAGTCACGCTCTGTCCAAAAGCATACTCAAGAGTTGGACCTAGTATAAATCCCATAGCCATGGGGGTTACGTCAAAATGGAGCTTCCTTGCGATGTAGCCGAAGGCACCGAAAAAGACGAGCACCCCGAGGTCAAAGGGCTGAGCTCGGAACACCCAGGTTCCGGCGAACGCGAAGACCAGCGTCATGGGAAGCAAGAACGATTTCCGCATCGTTACGACCTTGGCGAACAAAGGAACGCAAAGGTAGCCGATCACCAGAAATAAGATGTTTGCCAATACCATTGCCGCAAGTATGGCAAATACAAGCGCTCCCTGCTCCTCCATGAGTTGCGGACCTGGGCGCATGCCCTGCGCGATGAACGCACCCACGAGAATGACCGTCAGGTTGTCACCGGGGATGCCGAGCGTGAGCAGCGGAACCAGTGTCGGCCCATTAACCGCGTTGTTGGCAGCCTCAGCGGCCGCCACGCCATCAAGTTCGCCCTTGCCATATTTTTCAGGAGTTGGCGAAGCGTTCTTGGCTGCCGCGTATCCCATAAACGCGGCCACAACTTGCCCAACTCCCGGAATCATGCCGATGCTGGTCCCGATCATCGTCGAGCGTGCAATTGTTCGCAGCGAACCTTTAAACTCCTGCCAAGTTAGACGAGCACCGCTGATCTTGACATGTGCAGATTCGATGAAACTTGACGCCCTTTTTTCAATCGCAATGAAGATCTCCGGGAGCGCGAACACGCCAATCAACATCGGCAAGAGTGGTATTCCTGCCTCAATATCCGTCATGCCGAAGGAAAAACGTGACAACGCTCCGATTGGGTCTTGTCCGATCATTCCCAGAAACAGACCGACAACGAGCATCAACAAGCCTTTGACGAACACGCCACTGGATGTTGCAGAGATAACAATCAACGCCAGAAAGAGGATTGCCGCCAGCTCGGGTGGACCTAGCAGAAGCGCGATGGCTGCAATCGGCCCGATCAAAGCAATAGTTATGATATCGCTCGTCAAATCACCACTAACCGAAGAGAACAGGGCCATTTCGAGGGCCTTCCTTCCCTGTCCTTTCTTGGTGAGCGCCGGCCCATCGAAGGTCGTTGCTACAGCCGCTCCAGTACCCGGCATGGAAACCAAAATCGCCGGTATGCTGCCGCCAAAAATCCCTCCCTTATATACCCCGATTAGAAACGGAATGCCGAGCAGCGGATCGAGAAAAAACGATATTGGCAGCAGAATCGCCATCGCCATGAGCGTCGTAAACCCCGGCAATGCGCCAACAAACATGCCGAGAAATAATCCAATCGACATGTAGAGCATCGTATCGAATCGCAGTGCGAGACCAACGCCCTCTATGAATGAGTTATACATTCAACTGGCCCCGCTCAAATTAACGACCAATGCGTTAACGGGTAAATGTCGATTGGAAACGGAGGTAGCTCGGTCAACAGCAATCGTCGAAATACGAAGAACATTGCCATCGGTACAACGATGCTCACTGCAGCTCCAAGACCAAAGTTGCGGTTACCAAAATACGTCGACATCGCAAAGATAACGATGGCGCTGCCGACAACAAACCCAAGATTGACCATCAGTGGCACGTAAATCGCCATGAGGACAAGCGTAACGGTAACGTTTGTGATCGCCTCACGATCAAGGGTCGCAAGATCATTGGTCTCCTTCAGCTTGGGGCTGAGCCACAGGTACCAAATGCCCAGTACGAACATCGAGACTGCGACGATCGTTGGAAATAACTCCGCCGACAAATTCGACTGGCTCGCGGCACCAATTTGAAATAGCGGCTTGTCAATCTGATACGGTATACTCAGATAAAGTCCGACCGCCAACGCAAGAAAGACGACAGCTGCAATCGTATTAAAGTTGTACGCACCCCAAACTTGCCACTGTCTCATTCCTACCCTCGTTCGGCGCACATCTTTTTTTAGCGTATTGTCTTGGCGGCAGCGTCTGTCTTTCAAGTCACCTCTTCAGTTGATAGCGGAAGCTCGAGCAATCGGCCAAACCCTTCGATTTTGTCCGAAACGCCCAATCGGCGCATCGCCATCCAGTAGGTCGCGGCATTTACGGTGACAATGGGCTTGGAGTGTTTTGCTTCCAGCTTTTTCACCAACGGCAAGGTACTGAGCGCCCCTCCGACGTGCAACAGGGTGTCAGCCTCAGGTAGGTCAATCGCTTCGAATGCCGATACGATTTCTTCGTCGGTAACGCGAATTATATTTTGTGGCAACGAGACGCCGATACAGTGATCACTGACTACACGAAAACCATTTGCTTCGTAAAACGATCTAGCACTATTTGCGTGATGGCTGTCCATGGGTGAAAGCATTGCAATTTTGTGTGCGCCGACCGCCCTCAGCGCTGCGACTGTCGCATCCCCCGCGAGGACCAAGGGGCGTTCGCCAATTTTGGCTTGTAATGCAGTGCGAAACGCTGCGTGTCGCTCCATCGACCAATTTCGCATTTCAATCGAATTGCCGACGACAACAACATCCGGATGACAACCGAGGCAGTGTTCGATAACGTCGAGTGTCGCCTCTGCAACGTTGTCCGGTCGCCCCAGATCGATCCGATAAATCTGGTTGCTGATCCCGGTGGGCCGGAGGAGTTCGTACTCTGGTTGCATATTCGCGTTTTGACGCGGCACATGCAATGCAATAACTCCACGTGGTCCATATCGATCGGTCATGACGATTTCATTTTTTCTGCGTTTGCGGCGTTTGCGGCGTTTGCGGCGTTTGCGGCAATCCAAGGGGCGGCAGGGCCGCATTGCAAAGCCGAATTTTGGATAACTGCTGCCCTTGGCATGACAACCTAACCCTGAAGCGAAGTGACAGACGTGTCGTTCAGCGGTAAGGACACCGGTTCATTTCTCTCTGCCGATAAATCGGCGGCGATGTAAACCTCCATTACCTTTCGCGCTTGCTCAGGCGTAACGAGAACGGGTCGGTCGCGGGCCACCGCATCAACAAAGTGCAGCGTCTCAGCCGCCATAGGGCCAGCGTAGACATGGCCAACACTCTCTCCAGGCATGGTTGACATGGGAAGGCGCATCCCGTCCCGCATCGTGTTTAGGATAACGTCGCGATGCGTATCATCGATCAAAAGCGAACCCTCTGATCCGACGAATTCAATAGTTGTGGCTGAATAGTTCGGATAACCCGGCGGAAGAATCCAACCGGCACCAATCGTAAATGCTGTACCATCGTCCATCGTAACGATGATCCATGTGCAATCCGGCGCGTCGACAGTCTCCGCCATGACCTTATATACGCTTTGCGCATAGACGCGAATGGGCTTGGCGGGCTCCAGACACCACAATATGAAGTCCAAATCGTGCGTCGCCTCCATGGCGGCAGGTGACAACTTGATCCGCCCCGAAATTTTCTTCCCGAGGTTGCGTGTAATGTGCCGACTTACCAATGCGCTCACCGGCTTTCCGAGCGTCCCGTCCTCAAGACACTTCTTGACGTAGGCATACTTCGGATTGAACCGTTGCGAATACCCAATCGTGAATTTCAACTGGTTAGTCTTTGCCAACACAACCAATTCGTCAGCTTCTTGCAGAGTGAGAGAAATCGGTTTCTCAAGAAATACATGCTTGCCGCGCTGGAGCGCCTCTTTTGCCATCGGAAAATGAAGATCCTCAGGCGTTGCCGAGATGAAAAAAGCGTCGATATCATCATTGTCCAAGAGTGTGCGATAGTCTTCAGTGGCGGACGCCGGATTGATGAGGTTGGACACCTCTCTAAGCCGCTCCGGCTTTATCTCCGCGATGTGAACTTGGTCAATTTGCGGGCAATCTGCACAGGTCTCGGCACGAATTCCGCCACACCAACCAGTGCCTACGATGCCGACATTGATCAATTCCATCCCTATAACCTCTTTCGTGACAATTGACGTACAAACTTGTGATGACCCAACTTAACCGAAGCTACGCAGCAGCCGGGAGAGCTGCACTCACGACCGGAAGCACTCTCTCGGCGGCCAGCACCATCGAACGTCGAGCTAATTCAACATCTGTCCAATCCTTGCCCGGGTAGAGCAGGGTCCCAAATTCACCGACAGTATCGTGAAATTCCAAGAGCTCGTCGGCAACTTTGTCGGGTGTCCCCCACGTGACTAGCTGATCAAGCACGTATTCTAGTGTAATCGCATCATCATCCATTTCTTGATCGGGCTTAAACAGGTTGATACGACCGCCCAACTTGAGCTTAGTAAATAACTGTTTGTAGTAGTACCTATAGGGACTTTGTGCGCCTAGGGCATACTCACGTGCGGTTTCCAGATCATCTGCCACAAATATACTTCGGGCAACGCGCCAGTTTTTTGGATCAGCTCTGCGTCCGACGCGCTCACAGCCTTCCACGTACCTCGGCCAGTGCGAAGCGGTCCATTTAGGAAGCAGAAAGTTTGCTGATATAGGATCCCAGCCGCGCGCTGCAGCTTCTGTGACACCTTTGGAAAAAGGCGCAACGGCCGTGACCACGATCGGCGGATGTGGCCTTTGCAAGGGTTTCGGCACAATGCCCTGGCCTATGTCCGCCAGCAATGTCCGCGATGTTGAAATCTGCCAGAATTCACCCTCAATGTCGTACGGAGCCTCGCGCTCCCAAATCTTGAGAACAGTATCGATCCCTTCCAGGAACATCTTGCCGCGATCTCTATCGAAATTTCCAAAAATTTCGGCATCAGACATTAGGCCGCCAGGGCTTATTCCAAAAATAAAGCGACCGTCGAGCAAATGATCTAGCATCGCAATATTCCCAGCGACCGCAGCCGGATGCGAGTTCGGAATATTGATCGTACCGGTGCCGAGTCGCATCGTCTTAATTGCATCGGCTAGCGAACTCAGAAACATGGTGCACGACGTAATGTTCTCTGCCAAGTCCGTCGTATGTTCGCCGCAGTACGCTTCTGCGAACCCTAACTCATCGGCAAGAATAAATGCATCGCGATCTTCTCTCAACGATTGACGCCAATCCTTACCAATTGGATGAATTGGCATGGTAAAGAAACCCAGTTGCATCGGGATCCCTCAAATTAAATGGGTATGGAGGCACACAGGCGGCCAACGAGCGGGATAGACTAGATCTGCCTGTCCACCGATTGAAATGATGATTGTTGATGCGAGCTTTCAAGCTTTTTGATGCACAACCCTTCCATCGTACGTCTAGTGTGATACGAGACACTCGTCCGCGGCACCGCGGATCAAGCCCAAACAAGTCGAAGTGAGTGAATTCGGGGCAAATAAACGCACATCAGAGGTTAGTCGTGAGGGGCAAAAGTCTTCCAGGACGACAGGCTCGATCCCGGATTGAAGAGGCAAAAAGACTCATGGCAAAACAACGAATACGGATCGGGGGCTATCAAGGCGACAAGTCAGTGCACACCCGTGCCGTCCACGACTTCACTGCTGCACTTGACACCAAAAAGCACCCAGAACTGGAGATTGCGTTCCGTCAAAATATTACGCAAGAGGGATTGCTCGCTGCCGACCTTCTTCGATTTGTGGCTGAGGGAGAACTTGACATCTGTTACTTCTCGACGAGCTATCTCACAAACCAGATCCCGGCGCTAGGTTCTTTCGATGTACCATTTGCCTTTCCTGACCGAGCAGAATTCCATGCCTTCATCGACGGCCCAGCCGGAAAACGCGCCATCGGCGAAGCCAAAGAACAGTCACCCTATCAAGTTTTAGGTTTTTGGGACAACGGTATCCGCCATATTTCCAATCGCCACCATGAAATAACTCGACCATCCGATTGCAAGGGGCTGCGGCTGCGAACGCTCAAGAGTAATTTCCACCAATCCATATTTCGAGCGCTTGGATTTGAGCCACATGCGATAGACGTTCGCGACCTGCCTGGCGCTGTGGCATCGGGTGAAATCGACGCTCAAGAAAATCCGCTGACGAATATCGTCAACTTCGGTCTTTACACACACCATCGCTTTGTCTCCCTGACCGCGCACTTTAACGGCGTTGCCGCATTGCTTTGCAATCGAGAGGCGTTCGAAGCATGGCCACTATCACTAAAGGAAAGCGTCTGCGCCGCAGCGGCGTTCGCGACTGGCCGGCAGCGCACATATGCGGCGGAAGAAGACGAGAGGTGTATAGCATTTCTGCAGTCGGAAGGCGTTCAAGTCACCCGGTTATCCAGCGAACAGCGGGCCGCATTCATATCGGCCGTTGCTCATGTGCCGCGGGAATAAAGTGGGCGACATTTAGCTGTGCGTCAGTGCCCAGCCCTCACAGATCGGAAGGTGACGTTCAAGCGGAAGAGCGATTTCCCGGCCTGTACGATCCGCCAAATAGATTGCCGTCGCTAGCTCAATGGAACGCAGACCATCCTCCGGCGTAACCATGGGGGAGTTTCGGCCATTTAAGTGTTGGGCAATTGCTAAGAACTGACCTGCGAACCCTTGAGGGATTGCGGCCAATGAATTTTTTGTTCTCTCCGCGACCTTGTCAACACTGGCTTGATTGGCTGGATCGCGCGCCGAGAACGACCACACATCCTGTCCCGGCGCATAGGGATCATGCCCACTATCGACGGTAATGTGACGATAGACTAATCGCAGTCTTGAGCGATCATCGCTGGCTCCCAGGGTCGTGGATGATGTCGCCAGACCGCCGTTCGTTGTTTTCAGGATTAAGGCTGCACAGTCTTCCGTTTCTATTGAGTTCACTTTTGTTGCTAGGGCTGCGGATACGTGGGTCACTTCTCCAAACAGATCGCATAGTAAGTCATGGCCATGAATGGCATGGCTCACGATGGCGCCACCCAACTCCCCATCCCAGGTGCCTCTCCAATCAACCCCATAGTAGTCAGCAGAACGATTCCAGTGGGTTTCAAGCGTGGCAACCAAAGGATCTCCGGCAAGTCCGCAAGAGATCAACGCGTTTAGTTGAGCAATGCTATGTCCATATCTATACTGGAACACCGGCACAAAACGTTTGCCCGACGCGCGCGCGACGCTCAGCAATCGCTCAGCTTCTCCGATGCTACCGGCAATCGGTTTCTCGCTAACAACATGCTTGCCGGCATCGAGTGCGGCCATGGACACCTCGGCATGCAGGTGAGGCGGCAAGCAGTTGCTTACAATATCGACACATGGATCAGCCAAGACAGCGTTGATATCAGTCTCAATTTTGCATCCCGACACCGTTGCGGCGAGTTCCGCGGCTCGCACTGCGTCTCGATCGCACACCGCGTAGACTTCGTAGTGGTCCGGCAGAGACTGATAACCGGTGACGTGCTGGCGCCCGACGCCCGCGCCCAAAACAACAACCTTAAACTTCACGCGCTCAATTCCACTCCATCCAACCACCAACAACCAATCGTTCCGCAACCTAGATCATCGCCATTGAACAAACCCATAAAGGCATGCAATTTGGTCCGATCGAAACGTAAATTCGGCATTCGAGCTGGCGGAGTGATTGGACTGATCGCGACCGTGACAAGTTGATGAATCGTGCCGTGTCCGTAAGACGAAATTCTTATGCGAGGTACTCTTCTGGCGGGGATAGAGATCATCCCTAAAAATCTAGCGCAAGAGAAGAATTGAACGCGAATGCTTCGTACCTCGCCCGCTTCTACCGATGCTTCTGCAATTGCTTCTGCAATTGCTGCTGCAGGCACAGCCTTCATCCAGATCGAAGTCGAAGCTTAGTGAGGCTCTCGGTCAGCAACACAGGAGGGTACATTTGAGTATTCGGTACGGCCTTATCGGCGGAGGCATGATGGGCCAGGAACACATTCGCAATTTATCTCTCCTTAAGGGCGCCGAGGTTACTGCCGTCGCGGATCCAGACGAGGCGATGCGCGAGCTCTCAGCCCGTCTCGCCGGCCCAGCAACACGCGCATACGCGGACTATCGCGAATTAATTTCGGAAGACATCTGTGACGCGTTCATCATTGCATCGCCCAATGAC
>JBPCWA010000395.1:0-11222 GCA_051009975.1 Hyphomicrobiaceae bacterium | reverse complement strand
AGCTTGATCAACGAGGGCCAGCTTGATCAACGAGGGCCAACTTGATCAACGAGGGCCAACTTGATCAACGAGGGCCAGCTTGATCAACGAGGGCCAACTTGATCAACGAGGGCCAACTTGATCAACGAGGGAATGAATATTTAACGCGATCGGTTGCGTGCAATTGCCGGAATGTAAGATCAAAGCTTGAGGTAGGAGGGCATGGCGCCGACGTCGGACGCCAACTGGCGTCGCCTTCGAGATACTACCCCACTGGCCCCTTCGTCGGCTTCTGATACCGCGAAGGTCAAGGCGCGTAAGCGGGGCGACCCAGTAAGGGTCGACGATCAACGATGATGCGACAGTATGAGCTGGTTGAGCGCGTACTTGCCTACGATCCCGGCGCGGATGAGGCTATGCTCAATCGTGCTTACGTTTACGCCATGAAGGCTCATTCTGATCAGAAAAGAGCATCTGGAGATCCCTATTTCTCGCATCCGCTCGAAGTGGCGGCGATCTTGACAGATCTCAAACTCGACGACGCAACGATTACGACTGCTCTCCTTCACGACGTCATTGAAGACACCGACGCGACACGGGCAGAAATCGACCGTTTGTTCGGACCGGAAATCGGTGCTCTCGTAGATGGTCTCACGAAGATCAAGAGACTCGATCTCGTGACAAAAAAGGCTGCGCAGGCCGAAAACTTCCGCAAACTCTTGATCGCAATTTCCAGCGATATCCGCGTGTTGCTAGTGAAGCTAGCCGATCGATTGCACAACATGCGAACGCTGGAGCACGTGAAGCCCCAAGCGCGCATACGAATATCACAGGAAACGCTGGACATCTATGCTCCGCTTGCGGGGCGTATGGGAATGCGCTCCGTCGTCGAAGAGTTGCAGGATTGGGCATTTCATTGGTTGCATCCAGTGGCGTATGCCACTGTGAAGGAGCGACTGGCTGCGTTGCACGAAAGAAATAGCGGAATTATTAGTGAAATTCGTTCTGCGCTCGCAAATGAGTTGCAGGAAGTTGGGATAGTCGGTCGAATTGACGGACGCCGTAAAACGCCTTTCGCCGTTTGGCAGAAAATGGAAAATCGCCAAATTTCACTAGAGCAATTGTCCGACATTTATGGATTCCGGGTCATTGTAGAGAATGTTCCAGATTGTTATCGCGCCGTTGGCGTCGCGCATACCAAGTGGCGCGCGGTGCCTGGTCGATTCAAGGACTACATATCCACACCAAAGCAAAATGGATATCGATCACTTCACACAACCATAGTGGGACCGCGCCACCAGCGCGTCGAACTGCAAATCCGAACCGAGAACATGCACGACGTTGCCGAGTATGGGGTCGCAGCACATGCCAACTATAAGACGTCGGAGGGAGCAGAAAGAGCCATCGGAGCAGTGGACAAGGATAGTGGCCCCTACGGTTGGCTGCGGCGACTGGTAGAGGCGCTACTTGAGGGAAATCCTGAAGAATTCTTGGAGCACACCAAGCTGGAATTGTTTCTCGATCAAGTTTTTTGTTTCACTCCGAAAGGTCGCTTGATCGCGCTACCCCGCGGAGCAACCCCCATAGACTTTGCTTATGCCGTTCATACCGATATTGGCAATTCGGCAATAGGAGCCATAGTAAATGGCAGGCCGCTACCGCTGTCGGCGACGCTGGGAAATGGTGATGAAGTCCAAATTCAGTGTGACGAGTCGCACATTCCTCCCGCGGCCTGGGAGCGCATCGCGACGACGGGTCGAGCTCGCGCCGCGATCCGACGAGCGACCCGCGAGGCGCTGCGCCAACAGTACGTCGAGCTCGGGCGTCGACTGTTGGAGTCCGCCTGTGAGCGGCATGGTGCGGACTATTCCGATGCGCGCCTGAAGATGGCCCTCGATAGATTTTCTGCCCGATCAGTTGAAGATGTTCTTGTATCGATTGGTCGCGGTGAATTGGACGTCAAAGATGCCGTCCGCGGCATCGCGCCCGACACGAAGCAAAAGGAGAACACGCCTTCTTACCGGCCACGCAATCGTCATGACCACGGCAGAGACCAAGATGGTTGGTTCAATCTATCAAGGGTGATGAATCTCAAATTCTATGTCCCAGGTAAACAGCCCGCTTCTGCAAGAAATGGTATGGTGCAGAGCGTGCCGATCCGGGGCTTCAAAGGTGATCTGCCGGTAACATTTCAGGAGGGTGGTGCGGTGCCAGGAGATCGTATCGTCGGCGTTCTTGTGCCCAATGAAGGTATTAAAATTTTCCAGATACACTCCCCAAAACTCCGTGAGTACGAGAGCGCAAACTGGGTCGACGTAACTTGGGACATTAATCCGGATCATCCAGAGCGGTTTCCATCCCGGCTAAGCGTCACCGCCGTGAACGAGCCCGGCACCCTCGCTCAAATTGCTCAGGTTATCGGAGAGTCGGACGGAAACATTGATAATCTGCGGATGGTTCGACGAGCTTCCGATTTCACGGAGATGCTAATTGAAGTCGACGTGTGGGATCTCGAACATCTCAATCGATTGATTAGTGGTCTGAACTCCAAAACGGTCGTCAGCAAAGTTGAACGCGTATTTGAGTGATCTTTGAACGCTATCATGCTTACATTGTCAGTAACGCACTCGACAACTGCAGCGATTTGGATTGCTCTGAACGTGCTACTACATCAGTCGTTAAGTGTATGAGTGTACTGACACGCGTGATCGTCGGTTTGCTTATGCGATTGGGGTGTTGTGCGTGGCCACGAATGGGACTGAGACGGTACATCGTTAGCGAGAGCGGCTAGCGAGGGTGGTAAAGAGCACGAGAATGCGAGAGGCGCATGCATGGATCAGGCTAGTCCACGTAGACTCCGATTGGGCATCAATATTGACCATGTCGCTACGATCCGGAACGCCCGCGACGGGAAACATCCTGATCCGATGCGCGCCGCGCACATCGCTATCGATGCAGGCGCTGACGGCATAACTGCACACTTACGAGAGGATCGACGTCACATTTCCGACGCTGACATTGCGCGATTGAAAGAGGAATTGACGAGACCTCTGAATTTCGAAATGGCAGCCACCGAGGAAATGCTCGGTATTGCTTTATCGCACGTTCCTCACGCTTGCTGCCTTGTCCCAGAACGGCGTGAAGAGCGGACAACCGAAGGTGGGCTCGACGTCGAAGCTGGCGGCAACAATCTTGCGCGTTTTGTGGACAAGCTACGAGAATCAGGTACTCGCGTATCGCTCTTTATCGAACCAAGCTGCGAACAGATTGATGCTGCTGTGCGACTTGGCGCCAATGTCGTCGAGATCCACACTGGTCGGTACTGCGAGCTGGCAGCACGAGGCTCAAACCAGGCTCTTGAAGATGAACTAGGCCGTATTCAAACGGCTGCCCGCCATGCGAGTGCTGCTGGGCTCGAAGTGCACGCCGGACATGGCCTCAGTTTTGCGACTGTTCCTGCCATTGCCCGGATCGACGTCGTTTGCGAGCTCAATATTGGACACTTTTTGATTGGTGAAGCCGTCTTCTCTGGTCTCCGCTCGGCGGTTCAACGCATGCGAACCGTAATGGATGATGCAAGACGACAGATCAGCGAAATAGAAGGCATGCCACCCGGATAGGCCAATGATACTTGGTATTGGGAATGATGTAGTTGATATCCGAAGAATAGAACGTACGCTGGGGCGCTTCGGAAGTCGGTTTACTGATCGTATATTCACCGATGCGGAAAGACAGAGGGCCGAACGTCGGGCACACCCTGCTGCCACATTGGCGAAGCGCTTTGCTGCCAAGGAGGCTTGCGCGAAAGCTCTTGGAACGGGTTTCAGAAAGGGCGTATTTTGGCGGGATATGGGCGTAATGAATCTGCGGTCAGGGCGGCCTAGCTTGATGCTTACAGGAGGCGCAGCAAGGCAACTGGCCAGTCTCGTCCCAAAACAGTGCGTCGCCCGCATTGATCTTAGCCTTACTGATGATTTTCCGTGGGCGCAGGCTATCGTCATCATTTCGGCTGTTGCTGATGATAGATCAATACCGGAGGAGTAAGCTGAAGTGGGAGTTGGTCTTCATCGCGGCATATTGTGAAATCAGATCCACTGAATTGCGTGGACTTATGGGACGGGATATAGCGTTGCAACTGGTAGAAGATCTCCGCAAACCGCAGCCCGGTTGCATGTAAGTTCGGGCTATCGCTTGGCCCATCGAAAGAGCGATCGTTCGTCGGGGCCGAGGCGGATCGAATATTGTAATTTGCACTCGGCGTGAACGCGAAGGGCGGTCAGCCTTCAGGAGTAGCCACATGAGCCTAGGAAGTAACACTAAAGCCACGT
This sequence comes from Hyphomicrobiaceae bacterium, assembly GCA_051009975.1. GTDB lineage: Bacteria > Pseudomonadota > Alphaproteobacteria > Rhizobiales > Hyphomicrobiaceae > Tectiglobus. The sequence goes on along the minus strand of JBPCWA010000395.1, from coordinate 6,915 downwards.
CCGAGAGTGGTTGGTGGGAAACGATTAAGGTTATCGTCCAAGCACTCATTTTGGCTATGATCGTACGGGTCTTCTTCTACCAGCCCTTCAATATTCCATCTGGTTCTATGAAGGGGACATTGTTGGTAGGCGATTATCTCTTCGTTTCGAAACTATCCTATGGTTATAGCCGTTACTCCTTTCCGTGGGGCTTCATTCCATTTGAAGGTCGCATCTTTTCCAGCTCCCCAAAGCGCGGTGATGTCTCGGTATTCAAATTGCCACGTGACAACTCAACGGATTACATCAAGCGTGTTGTCGGCCTGCCAGGCGATACAATTCAAATGCGACAGGGCGTGCTCTACATCAATCGTACAGCAGTTCCCAAAAAACGGGTGGCAGACTTCGAAACGACAAGCGACTCGGGCTTGCGAAGGAGCATTGCGCAATACGAAGAGACCTTGCCCAATGGCGTGACCTATCGGGTCCTGGATGCAGAAACAAATGGTCCATTTGACAACACGGTCGAATTTAAGGTCCCGGAAGGCCACTACTTTGTGATGGGCGATAACCGCGACAACTCTACGGACAGTCGCGCGCAGTGGGGCGTTGGGTTTGTGCCGCTACAGAATTTCGTCGGGCGTGCCGAGATCATCTTTTTCTCAGCTGACACTGGCGAGTACGGAAGTTTCCGGCTGATGATGCCGTGGACATGGCCGACCGGCATCCGCTGGAGTAGGTTTTTCGACCTCGTCCGTTAAGGGGGCGAGACATGGCACGCCGGTCTCGGAAGTTTGATGATCTTGAGGCGGCTCTCGGTTGCCGTTTCAATGATGGCGCACTGCTTGAACGTGCGCTGACACACTCTAGTATTCGGAGCGCAAGAACCCGCCACCAAGTTAACGAGCGATTGGAATTTCTTGGCGATCGCGTTCTGGGACTAGCCATTGCGGACAGCTTGCTTCAGTCGCTGCCGGGGGCCAAAGAGGGAGACTTGGCGCGGCAATTCAACAAGCTCGTCTGTGGAGAGTGTTGCGCAGAGGTTGCGCGGGAAATTGATCTCGGTCGGCACGTCCTAATGGCCTCAAGCGAGGCAGAGAGCGGCGGGAGAGACAAAGACACGATTCTTGCTGATGCCCTAGAGGCTGTACTCGGTGCAATTTACGTGGATTCGGGCTTCGAAAAGGCAAAAAAGGTTGTCACTCTGCTGTGGGGGGAAAGACTCAATGTGGATGTTGCAACACCAGTTGATGCAAAATCCGCGTTGCAGGAGTGGGCGCAAGGGCGCGGGCATCCGTTGCCGTTCTACGTCGAAGTGTCTCGGCGCGGGCCAGATCACGCGCCAAGGTTTATCGCGGAGGTCCGCGTTCAGGACGCAGAGTCGGTCACAGGTTCCGGTAGCTCGAAGCGACAGGCAGAGCAGGCTGCCGCAGCGGCATTCTTGTTGCGAGAAGGTATCTGGACAAAAGACAGTTAGTGGACCGGATGGACAACAGAGAAGCAAACACTCTTAAAGTAGGTGAAGACACTCGATTTGGCTTCGTCGCTGTCATTGGAGCTCCAAACGCGGGCAAGTCGACACTGGTCAATGCGCTCGTCGGCGCGAAAGTGACGATCGTCAGTCGCAAGGTTCAGACAACGCGTATGATTGTCCGAGGCATCGTAGTTTCGGGGGCATCACAGATTGTTCTGGTGGATACACCTGGGATCTTTCAGCCGCGACGGCGCCTTGATAAGGCGATGGTCAATGCAGCCTGGAGTGGAGCAAGTGAGGCCGACGCAATCGTTGTCGTCGTTGATGCGACGCGGGGGCGGGATCAAGATACTGACAAGGTCCTGAATAAAGTGAAGGACTTGCACGGACCCAAGTATCTTGTGCTCAACAAGGTCGATCGACTAGCGGAGAAAACTTCCTTGCTTCCACTCATTGACGATATCGCCGAAGTTCTTTCGTTCGAAGCAACCTATATCGTCTCGGCCCTAACCGGCGATGGCATTGGGACCTTGCGATCGGATTTGGCCCTTAGAATGCCGGCTGGACCCTGGCATTTTTCTGAGGAGGATGTGTCCGACCTCCCTATGCGTTTGCTTGCAGCAGAAATCACACGAGAAAAGATCTATAATCGCCTTCACCAGGAGTTGCCATACGCAACGACTGTAGAAACGACCGGTTGGAAGGAGTTGAAAGGTAAATCGGTCCGGGTCGAGCAGACGATCTATGTGGAGCAAGATGGTCAGAAAAAGATCTTAATCGGCAGAGGTGGGCAGACCGTCAAATCAATTTCGTCCGACGCCCGTGCGGAGCTGGCTGAAATTGTTGGTCGTCCTGTACATCTGTTCTTGTTTGTGAAAGTGCGCAAGCACTGGTCAACAGATCCCGAGCGTTATCGCATGCTCGGTCTCGACTTTTTGGGCGCATAGGCAGTTGTCTGAGTTGTCTGCGGCCCAGTTCTGCGTGTTTTGTCTCTGCGAGTCACGTATGGTTCGAGCATGGAGTGGAAGGATGAAGCCCTCGTGCTGTCAATCCGTGCGCACGGCGAAACTGCGGCGGTTGTCGAGCTGCTGACGCGGGAAAACGGTCGTCATTTCGGTCTGGTGCACGGCGCTCGATCTCGCCGGCATCGTCCAACGTTGCAAATTGGAAATCATGTCGACGTCGTTTGGAAAGCGCGGTTGCCTGAGAACTTGGGGCAACTACAAGTGGAACTCAGGCACGGGTTCGCTGCTCAAGTTTTCAACGACCCCGCCGGGCTTGCAGCCTTGGCCTCGCTGACCTCGCTCGCTAGATTGCTTCCAGAACGGGATCCCCATCCAAGCCTCTTCGAGATTTCGATGTTCGTGCTTGGTTTCCTGGATGACGCTGGACTATGGCCAGCACTGTACGTCCGTTGGGAGGTTGCCCTATTGGAGGAGCTTGGCTTCGGGCTGGATCTGTCTTCATGCGCTGCCACCGGCGTCTCAGATAATCTCGTCTATGTGTCACCAAAGACTGGTCGTGCGGTCTCCAGTGCTGCCGGTGCACCTTTTGCGGCCAAGTTACTCGCCTTGCCAAGGTTCTTGCGACCAGGTCGCTCAAGTGGCGCCGACACCGAAGACATCATGAATGGCCTCAAGCTGACAGAATTTTTTTTTCAGCGCCACATATGGACGCCTCAGGACTTGATGCCGCCGAAAGCTCGGGATCGGCTGATCCAACTTCTCACTCGTGAAATGAAGCCGTTTGGCGACGCATAGCTACCGCTTCCATTCTGTCGCTGTCACGCTTAAACTTCGAAGATGGTATTGAGCGTCGGGCTGGGCCGCATAGCGGCAACCAGTTTATCGGGATTGGGCCTATAGTACCCGCCAAGATCAACCGGCTGGCCCTGGGCGCTCGTCAATTCGCCCAAGATCTTCGATTCATTGTCTACCAGCTGTTTCGCAATTGGTGAGAAGTAGGCACTGAGCTCTCCATCCTTGTGTTGTGCTGCCAGCGCCTCGGCCCAATAGCGCGCGAGATAGTAGTGGCTGCCGCGGTTGTCGAGCTCGCCAACTTTGCGCTTTGGTGATTTGTCGGTGTCCAACAGTCTTTCGATTGCGGCATCAAGCGCCTCTGCAAGCACTGCCGCCTTGGTGTTGTTCTGGGTTTGCGAAAGGTGCTCCAAAGATGCGCCGAGTGCGCAGAACTCTCCAAGCGAGTCCCAACGCAGGTGCCCTTCCTCGATAAGCTGTTCAACGTGCTTAGGTGCCGAGCCGCCAGCGCCCGTTTCGAAGAGTCCCCCTCCGTTCATGAGCGGTACGATGGACAGCATTTTTGCACTGGTACCCAACTCCAGGATCGGAAAGAGGTCAGTGAGATAGTCTCGCAATACATTCCCAGTAACAGATATCGTATCTTGGCCATTCTTGACGCGTTCAAGAGAGTACCGCGTTGCATCCTTGGGCGACATGATCCTGATGTCCAGGTCTTCTGTTTCCTCGTCGGCGAGATATGTCTCAACTTTATTGATGAGTTCGGAATCGTGGGCACGATCCCTATTGAGCCAGAAGATTGCCGGCGCGCCAGTCAATCGAGCGCGTTTGACTGCAAGTTTTACCCAATCGCGAACAGGTGCATCCTTTACCATGCACATGCGCCAGATGTCTCCTGAACTGACTGAGTGTTGGTGGATCACGTCGCCGGCAGCACTTAAAATGCGAATTGTGCCCTCTTCTGGGGCAACAAAAGTCTGCGGGTGTGACCCATATTCTTCCGCTTTTTGTGCCATCAATCCAATATTTGGGACTGAGCCCATTTTTGAAGGATCGAATGCTCCGTGTTCCTTACAGAAACGGATGGTTTCCGCGTAGACCGGTGCGTAGCAATTATCCGGTATTACGCACTTGACGTCGTCAAGGCGACCATCCGGCCCCCATCCTTTTCCTCCTGCCCGGATCAATGCAGGCATCGAGGCGTCGATTATGACGTCACTGGGCACATGCAAGTTTGTAATGCCGCGATCAGAATTGACCATATAGAGTGCTGGCTGACGGGCCATAGCAGTGCGGATATCATCTTCAATCTCAAGCCGCTTTTCGTCGGCCAAGGGCTCCAATTTAGCCAACAAGTCACCAATGCCATTGTTCGGATTGACGCCGATCTCCGCAAAGACGGAGGCGTGTTTCTCAAAGACATCTTTCAAATAAACGTAGACCGCGTGCCCGAACAGAATGGGATCGGATACTTTCATCATGGTCGCTTTTAGATGGAGCGAGAATAGGATGTTTTGGTTTTTTGCATCAACCGATTGATCCTTCAAGAACTGGCGCAAAGCGCTCGCGCTCATAAATGAGGCATCGACGATCTCTCCAACTTCAATTGGTGTGCTCTCTTTTAGCACGGTCACACTGCCGTCGCCTGCAAGGAATTCGATCCGTGCGTCACCGGCCTGCGCCCTCGTAATCGTTGTCGACTTCTCGTTTGCAAAGAAATCGTTGCCGGGCATGGAGGATACATGTGTTTTTGAATCAGCCGTCCACGTTCCCATTGAGTGAGGATTTTTCTTGGCATATTCCTTGATAGCCTTGGGCGCGCGGCGGTCTGAATTTCCTTCCCGAAGGACTGGATTGACAGCGCTTCCTTTCACTCTGTCATAGGCAGCTTGGACTTGACGCTGCTCGTGGTTTTCCGGTGACTCGGGGTAGTCGGGTATTGCATATCCCTGGTCTTGTAGTTCCTTGATCGCGGCTTTAAGTTGTGGGATCGACGCGCTGATATTGGGCAGTTTGATCACATTGGCCGTAGGAGTTTTTACGACTTCCCCAAGTTCCGCGAGATCGTCGGGATGTAATTGGCCTTCCTTCATATGGTCCGGAAACTGGGCGAGGATACGACCGGCGAGTGATATGTCCTTGGTGCCGACTTCCAGACCAGCTGGTTTTGCAAACGCTTGGATGATGGGCAGAAACGAGCCGCTGGCCAGTTCCGGCGCTTCGTCTACTTTTGTGTAAATGATGTCGACCGTTTGAGTCATAATCTCTTCCTTCCAAACTGCAAGGCCGTGGCCAAGCGCAGCTGCAGCCTGGCAGGTCAGATGTCGCAGCTGATTTCGAGATCTTGTAGTAAAAAACTTTGATTTGAGCAAAGGCCAGTGACGCAAGCGAGCTGCGTCACGATGTTCGTCGAAAGCCTTGACCACCCAAACTGCAAATTGTGGTGTGAAGCGAGGCGCTTGACTGCAAAGGCTGTCAAGCATTTCGTGATCTCACGTGATGTGATGTCACTAGGTCAAATATTGCGCGAGGCCGCACGCAGCGTGTTTAGACAGATGTTTCACCACGTTTCGATAAACCGAGAGGAGTGTCTGTCGGGGAAATTCATGGGTAGGGCATGTGTTCTACTTTTAAACCGCCGGCGAATGGTGCCACCACGAATTGATCGCCAGCCTTCGCGCGAAAAGTCCACTGTGCCGGGCGCTTAGCCGTCTTCCAATACATTTTTCGAAAGATGAGATTTTTCGGCGTGCACGAGGTATGCGTTACGATCGTCCGGGAGCGCAGTGTGAATGGTCGATTGCCGTAAACGTAAGTCGTCTGAAGTTTGGAGTGGTTTCGAATTTCAAATTCAAACTGTCGGGACTTTGGTCGGCCAAACAACTGTACGGAGACGTAACGATGAGCACCTGCGGCTTTGGCGACACCAACCCCGATATCGGTTGCAAAACGGATCAGCATGTTGCGCCGGTGACCCGGCGAGTTTTGCCAATCTAATACCGCTCGCTCTGCAAGAAAGCGTGAACGAAACCCACGCGAGTCGCCGTGCAATGCCAAGTTTTCCGCAACTTGACAGTATTTGTAACCAGCTGCCGCGATGCGTTGCGCCGGTCGACGACCATCGGCTTCGTGAGAGAACTTACCAGTATTTGCAAGATAGCGGGCGTAAGCGCGGGCCGCGCGATCCAGAGTTGCGTTGCGCACCACTTTAGCTAAGCGGTTAGTGCGCCGGAAAACGTTGGTTTGCTCAACGATAGTAACTTCGACAACGGGCAGGTCTGGTGTCATGGCGAGCCTGTGTCAAATGCGAATTCTGATCTGATCTTTCGGATACTCAAACTGGAGACGGGCAGCGATCGCGTGGTCACGATCTGCGATGGTGCGACTTAATCAATCGCGCCGCCCTGAGAGCGGGCAATCCATCAATTGCCTTACGCATCCTCAGCATTGCCCATCGACCGCACCACACCTTGGTCAATGGAACTCATCAAAAGTGCTAATCACCGTCAGTGGTGTCGTTAGAACTTTCGTGCACGAAGCGCTGATATTAATCGTGATTCTCATCAGCATCTAAAGCACTGCGTCGTGAACGATGGGAGACGAGATCGTTGTTTGAAAAACTGTCACCGATTTGCCACACGCAGTCTGCAGTCTGCAGTCTGCAGTGTGCAGTGTGCAGTGTGCAGTGTGCAGTGTGCAGTGTGC
>JBPCWA010000394.1:0-25806 GCA_051009975.1 Hyphomicrobiaceae bacterium | reverse complement strand
AATCCCAGCCCTGCGATCTCCGGCAATGTTGTCACAGTACCCTATTCCAACGGAGATCTGGTTGCACTCGATATCGGTACGGGGCGGCCGCTCTGGAGCGACAGCCTAGCGCGCACGCGATCTGCAGCGTCGTTCGCCCTTATGAGCGACGCCGCCAGACCTGCCATGGCCGACGGGAAAGTATACGCAGTCGGCCACGGCGGCCGAATGGTTGCCACTGATCAGGAGACGGGCGAGAGGCTCTGGGGCTTAAATGTTCCGAGCACACAGACTCCTTGGGTCGCGGGCCAGCACGTTTTTATCGTCGATACAACTGGCAAACTCTCGGCAATATCTCGGGAGAACGGGCAGTTTATTTGGACCGTTAAATTGCCAAGTTCGCGGACTTGGTCTGGTCCGACACTGGCTGGCGGTGCGTTGTGGCTGGCCTCGAATAAAGGCAGCGTCGTTGGTGTTGATGCCGTCAATGGTCGCGTGACGCGAAAATTCTCTGTAGGGACTGCCACCTACATCGCACCTGTGGTGGCCGACGGAACCATGTTGATTTTAACCGATGCGGCCGAACTGATAGCATTCCGGTAGACGCGGCTTCCGTTTGACTCGCCCCACCATCAACCACAGTTTAGAGTGGCGGGCATCCGTTACATGAAGCAAGCAGTGTGAATTTTTGGCATTGGAATTGGATACATACCCGAAAATAGTGATTGTTGGCCGACCGAACGTCGGCAAGTCCACGCTCTTCAACCGATTGACCGGCAAACGGTCCGCTTTGGTATCCAATGTGCCGGGCCTTACGCGTGATCGTCGCGAAGGTGAGGCGAATATCATGGATCGCCAATTCCGACTGATTGATACGGCCGGCCTAGAGGAAGCCTCCTCTGGTTCGATTGCGGAACGCATGCAAGAGCAAAGTAAGAATGCTCTAGCTTCTGCAGATCTGGTACTTTTTGTAATGGATGCCCGGGCCGGTGCCACTGCCGCCGATCACCAGTTCGCCAACGCAGTCCGCCGAACGGGGCGTCCAATCCTCTTGGTTGCAAACAAATGCGAAGGTCAGAAGGCAACTGATGGCCTGTTTGACGCATATGCACTCGGTCTTGGCGATCCAGTAGCCGTTTCGGCGGAGCATGGGGAGGGCATCGCCGACTTAGAGAGTGCAATCATCTCGGCGATCCAGAACGATGAAACCCGAACGAGTGGGCAGCAAGAGGATGCGTCCGGCAGCGTAACCTTGCGCGATAATGAACGTCCAATTCGCATTGCCATTGTTGGCCGCCCAAACGTGGGAAAATCGACGCTGATCAATGCCATATTGGGTGAGAACCGTATGATCACGGGGCCAGAACCCGGACTAACACGCGATACAATTGCATCTCCCCTCGAGTGGGGTCACGACAATTTGCTGTTGTTCGACACCGCTGGCCTGCGACGTAAATCGCGCGTCCATGACCGGGCTGAACTCTTATCAAACTCCGATACAATCAGAGCCATTAGGTTCGCCGAAGTCGTGGTTCTATTGATCGATGCTGAAATGCCGCTGGAGCATCAAGATCTCGCGATCGGTGACATGATTTGCAAAGAAGGCCGTGCCATTGTCATTGGCGCGAACAAGTGGGACCTGATTCAGAATAAGCAGGAAGCCACTCGACACCTTCGGCTTAAGGTGGATGAAAAACTCGCTCAAGTACAGGGCGTACCGATTGTTCACATCTCAGCTTTGGCCGAGAACGGTCTGAAAAGCCTCTTGGACGCCATCCTCTCAGCAAATCGGGTTTGGAACCACAGAGTTTCTACCGCAGCATTAAACCGCTGGCTGAATGAAGCCGTTATTCGCCATCCACCACCGGCTACAAAGGGACGCCGCATCAAGATTCGCTATGCGACACAGGTTTCTGTTCGCCCCCCGACGTTTGTTGCGTTCTGCTCCCGCCCGAGCGCAATGCCCAAATCCTACACGCGTTACCTCGTCAACAGCTTGCGAGAAACATTCGACCTACCAGGCGTTCCCATACGGTTCTCACTACGTCAGGGTGAAAATCCGTACGCCGATTAACCAATCACAGTTTGGCGACTTGAGACATTTCGCGCGTCAACCATGCTTTGCTTTCTTCGCTTGGAGTGCTAGACGACCGATCCGTTGCGGTCGTATCACAAAAACGGAGAGGTTGTATTTGGCGTTTACTAAGATTCGTGGCCGCAGTTCCTTAGTTCAACTTTCGTTTACTAAGTATCTGGTGGTAAGATCTGTTCGCAAGAACCCGAATACAAACTGCCAACAGCCAACCACTTCGCATTGGGTTTCAGTAGCAAGGATGCAAGCTTTGTCAGTATGTGAGCTGAGTGAATCTGCAAATAGCAACGCTACCCCAGCCCCGCGTCGGCGACTGTTGGCGGGATTGGTGGGTTTTTTAGCGTTTGCAGTACTGGCGACTTGGTACGCGCCAGCTGATGCCTATCCGCGCTCCATTCGTCGTGCCTGCAAGGCGGATTACAAACGACTATGCCCACGCTATAAGGCCGGCAGTGCAAAAATGCGATCGTGCATGCGGTCCAAAGTAGGTTCGCTGTCGGCTCGCTGCTACGATAAACTGGTTGATCTTGGCTATGGCCGCCGAAAAGCAAAGCGGAGCCGGAGTGCGCGTCGAGGCAGCAAACGCAGCAGACGTAGCAGACGTAGCAGACGTAGCAGCCGAAGAAGGCGCAGATAGAGGTCTCGCTCTCCCTTGATGTCCTGACCAAAGGCGCAGAGTTCAATGACGGAGGTGCTTTTTTACCACCTACAATCGCGGCAACTAGAGCACGTCCTTCCAAGCTTGCTGGAAAAGACACTGGCACGCGGATGGAGAGCGGTCGTACAATCGCTCACTGAAGAGTTTCTCGAATCCGTCGACGCACTACTTTGGAGTTATAGCGACGAGAGCTTCCTGCCGCACGGGACCGCAAGAGATGGTCAATCCGCGGATCAACCTGTGTATTTGACGACAGATGACGTCAACCCGAATGGCGCGACGGTCCGATTCATGATCGAGGGTGCCGAAGCCACCGATTTAGACAGCTACGAGCGTATCGTTGTGCTCTTCGACGGCCGCAGCGATGACGCTCTGGAAACGGCTCGCGCATTTTGGCGCAAGGCCAAAACCGCTGGTTGCGAGGCTACGTACTGGCAAGAAAACGATCATGGGGGCTGGAAGCGACGAAGTTGAGTGCGTCAGCCGGATGCAAACGCGTACTGGCCGCTTCAATCCGTCCAGTTCAACCCGTAAACGGCCTCAAAAGAGCAGTGACTTCTGCATGTAAATCTTCGTCTCCACACGCCAAAACTTGCCCGCCAAGCTCAACAGACGAGCCGTCCCACGACGTGACACGCCCACCGGCTTGCTCAATAATCGGTATGAGCGCACAAATGTCGTAGGGCTGTAACCCGGTCTCGATAACAACGTCTATAAACCCTGCCGCAAGCATGCAGTAAGCGTAACAATCGGTACCATAACGGCATTGACGAACTCTTTGGCGTAGTGTCAAGAACGCATTCTCTTCGTTGCCTGGTGCAAATAATCCTGGGTCGGTCGTCGACATTTGAGCCAATTCGAGCCGGCTATGCCGTGTAGTAATGCGTTGCGAGGAGCCTTCCGCTTGGCGGAAATAGGTGGCCTCACCGTCGCTCCAAAAGCGTTCGCGCGTAAACGGTTGATCCATGACACCCAATACCGGCTTTCCCAAATGGGTGAGACCGATGAGCGTGCCCCAGGACGGCAATCCTTGAACGAACGCCCGCGTCCCATCTATTGGGTCCACAACCCAGCAATAATCGGAGCTATTACCATCACGACCAAATTCCTCGCCAAGAATATCGTGATCAGGAAATCGGGAACAGATTAACGATCTTATAGCGCGTTCCGCGTCTCGATCGGCTTCCGTTACAGGATCAAAACCGCGCGAGGATTTGTTCTGCATTGTTAGAGTTTGACGAAAATGCGGGAGAATTGCGCGCCCTGCAGCGTCTGCCAACTCATGGAGCAACGCGATATACGACTGATTGGGATACATTCTCAAACGTTTTCCACGGGTCTGTCGCGGACGAGGTTATCGACCGCACAAGTTCAACTGTGACGTATATTTTACCAAGGATTTCAAGTTATTACCGAAGCGCCCATCGATAGGCATAATAATGAGTTATACCGCCTCCTGTGCAAAACTGGTGCAAATGAGCCACCCTTGGTGCCAGTTTGGCAAACTTTGTTCAAGGGCCTCTTGAGAGAAGGGTCGAATCTGAACCATACTGAGGCGACGGTTGCGTTATGGCAACGTGATCGTCGCCCTTCTCGGGCGTTTCCTCCCTAGACTTGGGCCGTTCAGATGGAGCGGCCCTTCTTTTGTGGGGAAAAGGCCTCCATCACATTACATGGCCTAGAAGCCCGCGCGTAAGGCGCATTCGCACTGGCATATACAACGATATTTCGCAATTGCGAAGGCGTGCTCATTTGGTTCACGCCGAATCTTCACGCAGTTTGCCGTACTTTCGACCAATTCACAGTGGCGAGCATCCCGGTTTTCTCGGTCCTGGGATGCATTTTTTGCAATTGTAATTTGTGCAGCGCAAACTAAATTGTGCATTGCGATATGGCAGTGAGTCTAGCGGCTCGTGTTCTATCGCAGCCCTCCTTGGGCGTTTCCTCCCTAGACTTCGGGCCGTTCTGAAGAACGGCCTCTTTTTTTGATAGGGTGACGTCCGCTTGCCCCGCAAGAAGTAGCAAACTTCCAATGGACGGGTGGGAATTAATCGTGAGAACTGCGGTCTCCGGCCGTGTGCCATGTCTGCAATTGGCTGATTAGACGCTCACCATATTCTCATTCTGCCGCAGCACGCGATTCAACCGCTGCTGGGAGCTGCACGACAATCCGCTCTATGATCTCCGTCATAATTTGCAAGAACCGACAAAAGGCCTCCGATCGTGCGAGCGAGCCTTCGTTCAAATACAGGCCGCGATTGATTTCGATTTGCACGGCATGAATGGCATGGTTCGGACGACCGTAGTATTCCGTGATGAAGCCCCCTGCATAGGGTCGGTTGAGTTGGGCGTGATGGCCTTGGAGCCGAAGTATATCCCGTAGGGATCGCGTGATGCGCGCGCCGCATGAAGTCCCATAGCGATCCCCAATCACAAAGGCTGGACGAACGGCGGCCGGATAATTCGTTGATGCCGACGGCATCGAGTGGCAATCGATCAAAATTGCATAACCAAATTGCGCACGCGTCTGCTCGAGCAAGTCACGCAGAGTAGCGTGAAATGGCTTATAAAGGTGGTCGATGCGCGCATAGGCGCTATCAAGTGATATTGGACCACTGTAAATCTGTTCATTTTCAGCAACGATTCGCGCAATTGTACCCAAGCCACCGACAACGCGCATAGTCTGAGCGTTGGCAAATTCGGGCAAAGGTTCATCGAACAACTCCGGATCAAGTTCATAGGGCTCGCGATTGACGTCGAGATATGCGCGTGGAAACCGCGCCGCAAGCAACGGCGCGCCGAAAGCAGGAACTGAAGCGAGCAGCTCGTCGACATAACAGTCTTCCGAGCGACGTAGGGCGAGGGGATCGAGTTGGGACTCTTCGAGGAACGTCCGCGGATAAATCCGGCCGGAATGCGGTGAGCAAAATACGACAGGTGACGTCTGCCGGGTCGGGCGCTCCACATCGAATGGTGGAGAAAGTTCGGCCAAGATGGAGGCAAGTTCGCGATCACTCATGAGAAGTCAGCACCTATAAATTCGACCTGACAATGTGCCAATGCCAATCCCAATCCCCGCTGTTTAAGAATGAGTGCGCACCTAAGCAACAACTTGCTGCGGATTGCCCGCGCTGCTTGTCGTGTATCGGCATTGTTAGAAATCATTGTCCACGATCGCTTATGTTTAGAAGACCTTTACCAAAATAGCGTCAGATTCCAAAAGCAACCTTAACCCTGTACAAAATAAAGATTCTTAGTGACGCCATGACCGCTCAACCTTCTCGACTTACAACCAATCGCATTCTCTTAGCTGAGGACGATGCATCCCTTCGTGGATTCTTGGTCCGCGCACTCGAACGTGCAGGATACTCGGTGGTGGCATATTCCAATGGCCATGAAGCCTACGGGAGACTTCAGGAAGAGCCCTTTTCCCTCCTCTTGACGGATATTGTGATGCCAGAGATGGATGGTATAGAACTGGCTCGCAGAGCCGGCGAGATTGATCCAGAACTCAAAATTATGTTCATCACCGGTTTCGCGGTTGTAAGCTTAAATTCGGGTGACTCGGACTTTTCGAAGGCGCGCGTGCTGTCCAAGCCGTTTCACCTCCGCGAACTTGTCAAAGAAGTGGGGCGTGCACTGACAGAGTAACATTCTGCCTCGGTCTTACGCCGCTGATTGATATCTATCTGAACTCACGATCGTCCCTTCAAAGACGGGACAACGACGACAATGCTCAAGGCGGTACAGATCGCAATTAGTGCCACCAACTCGCGAAATCCCGCAGCCTCTCCCAATAAGATTGCGCTCGAGTAAACCCCAACAACTGGAATGGCCAAAGTGCTCATAGCCGCCAGCGAAGCCGGCAGCAATTTGACCACTTTATAAAACGCCCATTGACCAAATACCATTGGCAGCAAGACAACAAAGGTTGTTGCCAGCAACGCATTTACGCTCATTGCGGCAACATTTGGCAAAGGTTCTAGAATTAAAGCAGCCAAGCAAACTGGTAATAAGCCAATAAGCAGTTGCCAACCGACGACTGTTGATATTGGGCTGGTCCATCGAAACTTCTTGAATAAAACGGTTCCCAAGGCCCAAGAGCAGGCTGCACCTATCATGAGAAACGCGCCCACAGGAGACCGCTGGATGATGACTATTTCAGGCCCAACCAGGATGATTAGTCCGAAAACTCCGATGGCCAATCCTAAGACTTTCGAGACCGTTAGGGGCTCATCAAGCAGGTAACTACTAAAAACAGCAGCAAAGACCGGCATAAGAAATGCGATAATTGCCGCTCTTCCCGCCGCCATCTGTGACACACCATAACCAGTGAATAGATGCCAGCCGACTATCGCGAACACAGCGGTCAGCATCAAAGCCGGTACTTGATGTCTCGCAATGCTGACACGTTCACCGTTGAAGGCCGTCAACAACAATAGAAGGCTGCCTCCAGTGGCCAAGCAAATGGTGCGAAACCAAAGTACGCTAAGCTCGTTCAAAGCGATTTTCATCGCCGGCCAGTTGAGCCCCCAAACAAGCGTCAACCCAAACAAAAGGATCAGAGCAGTCCAGTTTGGCAACTCCCGCCCATCCTTTTTTGGTTTTTGGCAGACGCCAAGAAATCCGTATCAGGTTCCTCGGCGAGACATTCAGATTTTCTGATTGTAGGCACCAACCTCTGGCATCCTGCTCAATACGCCATCAATATCGGCAAAAATAGCCCGCATATTTTCCTCTGACGTGGGGCTTTCGACGACGACAACAAGCTCGGGCTTGTTTGAGGATGCTCTCACCAATCCCCAAGTACCGTCATCCAAAACGATACGGACCCCGTTGACCGTAATGAGGTTGGAAATAGATTGTCCCGCAATCCACCCTTTGGCCTCGCGGACGCCTTCATAGTGGTCTACGACGCGCGCGACGACGTCATATTTCACCTCGTCATCGCAATGAGGAGACATCGTGGGTGATTGCCACGTCTTAGGCAGCGCTCGCTCTAGTTCTGCCATCGTGGCATTCGGATTGCGATCCAGCATATCGCACACTGCAAATGCCGCTATCAACCCATCATCATATCCCAGTCCAAGAGGTGGGTTGAAAAAAAAGTGCCCCGATTTCTCAAAACCCACCAAAGCATTCGTTTCATGACATAAGCGCTTGATATAGGAATGACCGGTCTTCCAATAAGTGGTTTCTGCTCCGTTTGATCGAAGGACGGGGTCCGTGATGAACAGGCCAGTCGACTTAACATCCACTACAAATCGCGCATTCTGGTAGCGAGACGAAATATCTCGCGCCAGCATCACCCCCACCTTATCTGCAAAAATTTCGTTTCCTTCGTTGTCAACAACGCCGCAGCGATCTCCATCACCGTCAAACCCCAACCCGACTTCTGCATCATTTTCCCGAACCGCGTCAGCAATCGCGTGCAGCATTTTCATATCTTCTGGGTTAGGATTGTATCGCGGGAAGCTATGATCGAGTTCCACATCCAGCGGGATAACATCACAACCTATCGCCCGCAGAGCCTCTGGGGCAAACGCACCGGCAGTGCCATTTCCGCATGCAGCAACGACCCGGATGGGCCGTTTCAACTTTGGTCGATCGAGCAGGCTCGCTAAGTAGCGCTTGGGCATATCGGGCACAAAGATATAACGCCCCCCTGTCTCAGCTGAAAAGCAACCATTCAATACGATAGCTTTTAGCTCTGACATCTCCTCCGGTCCAAAGGTCAATGGGCGGCTCATTCCCATCTTGATACCTGTCCAGCCATTGTCATTATGGCTGGCGGTAACCATTGCGACACCTTCCACGTCCAAATCAAACTGGGCGAAGTAGGCCATCGGTGAAAGCGCCAATCCGATATCATGGACCTCCGCACCGGATGCCAAAAGACCGCAAATCAGAGCCTGCTTTACGGATGCGGAGTATGCGCGATAGTCGTGTCCGACGACGAAACGCTTTGGCACACCTCTTTCATGGAACAATCGACCGAGGCCCATTCCTATGGCCTGCAAGCCCATCAAGTTTATTTCATCTGGATAGAGCCAACGAGCGTCGTACTCTCGAAACCCAGTTGAACGGATAAACGGCAGTCGTTCAAAATCAGCTGTATTAGGGCGAAGATCTCCACGCGGTGTGGGCAGCATGACCCGGAACTCCTTTTCATAGGACCTTGGCGCAGGGGATATCTGGAGTAGTCCGCCTATTTCAGGCATTGACCAGCGACACTCTATTAGGTCGGTCGTCGCTCCCGCCTAAGACGGGTATTCTCTACCCTATGGCTGGCGTTATTGCTAGCGCTGATCGGCTATGATCGCCCATAGATACACAATTGGTCCCGCAAAGTCTGCGATAGGATAACCCCTATGGACCACATCTCACGAATGGAGGGACGCTGATGACATGATCCACCGCCCCTTGAGCAACTCAACCGCAATGTAAAGCACTTAAGGCACTTAAGGCACTTAAGGCACTTAAGGCACTTTGTGTAACGTCGCCTAGCGCAGTGCTGTCCAGTCTGGTTCCGTGTTGTTTTAATCGCGCAGGCGGTTACTCGCCCCATGAGCGAAGTGTCAGGAACTCGCGAGAAAATTCGTAAGAGCGTAACCGAGCCAGAAAGCTCATTCCAAGCAAACTTTCACGCACCAATCCCGGCTTTGCAACTAGGGCTTCAATATCCCTGACCCGGATTGAACCAATCTCCATAACATCGATCCTGACGGCCGCCGCGACAGTCTCACCATTCGCCGTGCTCACACGAGTCGTGTAAGCTAATTGGTCCGGATCAAAACCGGCGGCTCGCGCATCGGACGGTTTCAACAAAACAGTTGATGCACCTGTATCGACGAGCAAAGTGACGCCGGCGCCATTGACCGATGCACGTGCAGCGAAGTGTCCATCGCTGCGTTGACGTATCCGCACCGCGCTACGGCCCTCGTGGCCGGACCGAACTGAAATTGGCTGCCCCGGCGGCGCGAGTTCACTACTGACCCGATGGACAATGAGCTGTGCCTCCTCGCGAAAACTATAGCCAACGACCAGAACCAGTGCCAGCCCAAGCCAAATCGCAAAATCACGCAAGGCCCCAGCGACACGCCCCGAATAACTCGGAATGATCGATGACCCAACGAAAATAAGTAGCGCAAGGGAGGCTGTCACGGCCGCAATCGTATCGCCGTCCCAGCCCGCCAGCGAACCGGCATCACCAATCACAAACGCCGCGATGCCAGCTATTGCGAGCAGTGCGAGGCAAATCCACAACATCAGGCAATTCTCCGAAACCTTACGACAGATCGCATCATAAGAGGATAATTCTAACAATGCATTGCCAATCCAGTGGTCGGGCCAATCCGAAACTCGCAGTCAAGCTCGTGCGAAAGCCGATGGTTTGCAAGCAAGCCGGCGAATAAACTAGTCCTGCAGCCTGAACCCCTGCAGCCTGAACCAAAGACAACCTACGCAGAGTGTGGCCACTCATGCCTATCTGCAAGGCTCAACAATGATCTGTGTCGCAGTGTTTTCTGAGCTGCGAGCCTGTAACGACGCATATTCGCCTGGTTATGTTGCCAATCTACAACGACAAAATGACGGAAAGACAGAAAGACGAAACAAACGAAAGAACCGGATAGCCGTGGCAGTCGCTGCCAATTGACCCGATGGATACTTGATCCGAATTGGCTGGTCCAAGGTGTTCCCTTCGTAACAGCTACCTTGTACCAGATGGCCATATTCTGCAGTCTTGCTCGCGGGGTTAATCAGTCCACAGCGCATAAGGCAGGGCAGTTTTAGGTCGGTTCGTGCGCTCGGCTGCTGCTCTAGTGAAAGGACGGCAAGGTCAGCACGATGTACGCTTGCTCGAACGACTGCGGCACAACATCGACGGTGGTCTACAGCGGCGATCTTGTCCAGGCCAGTTTTCGATTGATCCTGTCGAAGTAACCGGCCAACTGCTGTTTGGCTATATCCGATCGAGGGAATAGAACGTGAAAATCATCGAGCAAGAGCGTGCACCCAATCCCCGACGGGTAAAGATCTTTGTTGCCGAAAAAGGATTAGAAATACCTTTCGAAAAGATCGAAATTAACAAAGGCGAGCATCAAACACCGCAATTTACTGCGCTTAATCCTATGCAGCGCGTGCCTGTACTCGTTCTCGATGACGGAACTGCATTGTCAGAGTCGGTTGCAATTTGCAGGTATTTCGAAGAGCTTTATCCTTCGCCACCCTTATTTGGACATTCACCGCTCAGTAAGGCGAACGTAGAAATGTGGAACCGGCGCATGGAGCTCAGCTTGATGCAGCCCGTGTCGCAAGTCTTTCGACATAGCCATCCTGCAATGGCGCAGATGGAGATACCGCAGATTTCAGAATGGGCCAAGGCGAACGTACCGCGTGTTTATACCACCCTTGAAATACTGAACAATCAACTTGCTACGCGCTCCCACGTTGCCGGTGAGGAATACTCGATAGCTGACATAACGGCATTCGTTGCAATCGACTTCATGAAACCAGCTAAATTGACCCTGGCCAATGATCTCATACACATCCGCGGTTGGATTGACCGTATGGCCGAGCGGCCAAGTTCGATGTTGAGATAAGTAAAACGGCCGACTGGGATCCGGACCATATGCTCTCACTGTGGAAGCGAAAGACGACGCATTCAGCTCCGGAACGGGACAATCGAGCTATGCAGGCAACAATGCAACTCACAGTCGTCGGCTGCGGGGATGCATTCGGAGCTGGTGGACGATTGCAGACATGTTTTCACGCAAAGTTCTTGCGTAGCCAGGTGCTCATTGACTGCGGAGCCAGCACCATGATCGGATTACATCGTCTCGATATCGATCCAAACGAAATCGGAACGATCGTTCTGTCACACCTCCATGGCGACCATTACTCCGGTCTCATTTGGTTAATCATGCATGCACAGCACGTTAGCGATCGAAGGTCACCGTTGGTCATCATCGGTCCGCATGGAACGAGGGAGCGTTATCTCGCTACAGCAGAGCTATTGTTTCCTGGGTCTACAAATATCCCACCGAAGTTCGAGATCGAATTTTTGGAATTCCAAGACGGTCAAAAAATATCTAACGACGATTTCAGCGTTACCCCGTTTGCAGTCAGTCACCCTTCGGGCGCGCTATCGGCAGCACTCAGGTTCGAGTCAGGTGGCAAAGTCCTCTCCTTTTCAGGAGATACCGAATGGGTAGAAAACGTTCCGAAGTGCGCCGCTGGAGCTGATTTATTTATCACTGAATGCTACGCCTACTCCGGTCCCGCCTATTACCACATGACTTGGGAAACTATTTCAGACTGCATGCATCTCATTGATGCAAAACACATTCTTCTCTCTCACATGAGTGAGTCAATGCTGGCCAATCTTGATAGAATTCACAGCGACCGCGTCACTCCCGCCAAGGACGGCATGGTAATCAACTTTTGAAGTTCCAATCATTAGTGCGTCTGAGCGTGCATCGCAGACCCCAACGATGCTATAGGCACTGCACGATATGGCCGATCAAATAAACAATCTGCTTCTGCGCATAGGTGCGTGCCGCATTTGTCGGGATGAACCATTAGGCATCCCGCTTCCTCATGAACCGCGCCCCGTCATCCGGCTGAGCAAAACGGCGCGCATTGCGATCTGCGGACAAGCACCTGGGGCACGTGTTCATGCATCTGGCCAACCATTTAAGGATCCTTCTGGAATAAGACTGCGTGATTGGATGGGCGTGACGGAGGACCAATTTTATGATTCAACGCGTATCGCAATCGTTCCGATGGGGTTTTGCTTCCCAGGACACAATGCCAAAGGCGGAGATTTGCCGCCACGATCAGAGTGCGCCGAAAGATGGCGCAGCGAAGTATTCTGCTTATTACCGAACCTCAAATTCCTGTTGCTAGTCGGACAGTATGCGCAAAAGTGGCATCTCGGCGCACAATGGCAGGGGTCATTGACGGCAACAGTTCGAAACTGGCAACAGTGCTTAAACAACTCTCCGCGTTGCCTGCCGCTACCTCACCCGTCCTGGCGCAACAATGCATGGTTGGGCAGAAACCCATGGTTCAGTGAGGCTGTTGTGCCCCGCCTTAGGATCGAGGTAAACGCCCAACTCAGTGATTGACGTGCAGGTCGAGGGATCATGTTGCAGCCGAGAGCAACGACTACGAACGTGCTGCCGCACGTTAGCCACCATGACGGCAAAACAGCGTTCATGGACGATTAACATCAGATAAGATGAGGGAATGCCATACTGTGCTCGACGCCATGGATCTCAAAATACTCAAAATCCTCCAGGACGACTGTACATGGGCCGTCGCGGAGATTGGAAAAGAAGTAGGCTTATCAACTACGCCGTGTTGGCGCCGCATCCAAAAACTTGAGGACGCCGGAATCATCAAGCGCAGAGTTGCGATCCTGGACGCCGAAAAAGTACAGGCTGGCGTAACAGTTTTCGTATCAATTACAACTGATTCTCACAGCATAGAGTGGTTGGAGAAGTTTCATAGTGCCGTGTCAGATTTTCCGGAGATTGTCGAATTTTACCGTATGAGTGGCGAAGTAGATTACCTATTGCGCGTCGTCGTGCCAGACATCGCTGCCTACGACGAATTTTATAAAAAACTTATTTCGCGGATTGAGATCACAAAAGTTTCTTCGGCGTTCGCGATGGAGCAGATCAAGTACACAACGGCACTTCCACTGACTTTTGCGCACCGCGCAACTTCCCAAGAGAAATAGACAGCAGACAAATCGCGTAGGGTATTATTGGTACCTAAATCCGTCAGATGAACTCCGGGACAGGAGGTCGAGCTGTTCGTCCGACCCAATACGGACACGAGCACCGAATTTGTAGCATTCGCCAGGGCTGTCGGTGCAAAAACACCGTCAAACCTGCAAGCAGACGCGTATGCCACTGGTCATGAGTGATGAACCGACCATGTTTGAAGCCACAATGTGTAAACCCACTGTGTGTGAAGCCACTATGTCTCTACTGGCGAGACCTCAACCAAGTTCGTTGGCGCCCTCTTGAACCGGACCACACCGGAAATCGATTGCGACATCGTTGCCTTTTCCATTGCAGCCCTTTTCTTGCATGACTGTCCAGGAGCGGGCTAATAGACTACCCCTATAGCCAAAGCCAAACGACGATATTTAACATGAGCTGGGGTCGCATGGACGTCGACGACAAAACCGTTAGGCGCATAGCGCAGTTAGCGAGAATTGCTGTTTCTGAGGAAGAGGTTCAAGAACTAAGAACGGAACTCTCAGGCATCCTAGCGTGGGTGGAGCAGCTTGATGAAGTTGATACGACGGCGGTTGAGCCACTGACGCGAATAGTCCCGATCGAGCTAAAAATGCGTCCGGATGTCGTCGACGATGGCAACGCCATAGATGCGGTGATCGAGAACGCCCCCTTGTGCCAGAACAATTATTTTGTCGTACCGAAAGTCGTTGAATAATAGGTGTCGTTACCGCCGATGGATGCACCGCCGATGGATGCGAAGAGGATATAAGTTTGAATGATCTTACACAATTGACACTCGCAGAGGCGCGGGATGGTCTTTTGAGGCGCAACTTTTCATCCGTCGAACTCACGCAGTCATTTCTCGACAGGATCGCCGCTTCGAACCAGAATTTAAATGCATATGTAAAAGTGACTGCAGACAAGGCGCTGGCAAGCGCCGCTGAAAGTGACCGCCGGATCACACAAAATGCCGCCCGCCCTTTGGAAGGTCTACCACTTGGTATCAAAGACTTGTTTGCGACACGTGGCGTCCATACGCAGGCATGCAGTCACGTGCTTAACGCATTCACGCCGGCCTATGAGTCGACAGTGACACAGAACCTTTGGGCCGCTGGCGCACTAATGTTAGGCAAGCTCAACATGGATGAGTTTGCGATGGGCTCATCCAACGAAAACAGTTACTACGGCCCGGTTGTCAATCCGTGGCGACGCATCACGTCAGACGGCCGCCGTGAAAATGCGAAGCTCGTGCCCGGGGGATCGTCAGGCGGCTCGGCTGCAGCTGTCTGTGCAGATCTCTGCCTCGCGGCCACGGCCACAGACACCGGTGGTTCGATCAGGCAACCCGCTGCTCTGACTGGGACTGTGGGCCTCAAACCGACTTATGGTCGTTGTTCTCGCTGGGGCATTGTTGCATTTGCGTCGTCTTTAGATCAGGCCGGTCCATTGACAAAAACCGTACGCGACAGTGCGATTATGCTGCAGTCAATGGCTAGTCATGATCCGAAGGATTCGACTAGCGCAGATATTCCTGTCCCTGACTATGAGACTGCGATTAATCGCAGCATCCGAGGTATGCGTATTGGAATTCCTCGAGAGTATCGGATCGATGGTTTGCCTGACGAAACGGAAGCACTCTGGCGGCAGGGAATCGAATGGATGAAGGACGCGGGTGCCGTGATCCGAGAAATCTCGCTGCCTCACACCAAATATGCCTTGCCTGCCTACTATATTGTAGCCCCTGCAGAAGCCTCATCCAATTTGGCTCGATATGACGGCGTAAGATACGGACTTCGCGTTCCGGGTGATGATTTGGTGGAGACCTACGAAAGGACACGCTCTGCAGGTTTTGGTCCCGAAGTAAAACGTCGCGTGTTAATTGGCACATACGTACTCTCTGCTGGTTACTACGACGCCTACTACCTCAAAGCCCAAAAAGTGCGATCCTTGATCAAGCAAGATTTCGACACCGCCTGGCATGATGTTGATTTGATTTTGACACCAACCACCCCAAAACCGGCGTTCGCGCAGGGTGAGAAAGCCGGTGATCCCATCGCGATGTACCTCGAGGATATACTGACGGTAACTGTGAACATGGCAGGTTTGCCGGGCATTTCAGTGCCGGCTGGATTGTCAAACGAGGGAACACCGTTGGGTCTTCAACTCATTGCAAAACCGTTCGATGAGGCAGCTTTGTTTTGCGCAGGGCAGGTCATCGAGAACGCTGCGAGTCGGCTCACACTGACTGATCATTGGTGGCTGCAGACGAATTAAGCAGCCGGACGACGGAGAAAACGCGCATGACGATCAAAAGACCGGCAGACTGCCAAAGTATGGAAGATGTCCGCGCTGAGATCGATGAATTGGATATTGCCTTGGTTGCTCTGATTGGTCAGCGGTTCGGATACGTTGAGCGCGCCTGGCAAATCAAACGTACTGAGAACGGCGAGGCTAACGTCCCATGGCGAAATCAGCAAGTGGTCGACCGAGTTAGAGCAAAGGCCCAGGCAGTTGGCGTTCCGCCTGATCTCTGCGAGGCTTTATGGCGTCAAATGATTGGCTGGTTTATACAATACGAGGAAGAAAAACTCAGAACGGAACGCGCTAATGAACGCGGGAGTGATGGTCTCGGCTCCGGCAAATGAACGAACAGAGTAGGAGCATGGAGGCGTTGTTTATGAAGCCGGATTTCGACCCGTTTCAACTGGCCTACCTCTCCTTGTTGAACCCCGTTGTCATCGCCGTTGCTTGCTATCTCGGTCTCGGATGCGACCAGTGGCAAAAGGTTTTCGTGGCGGGATTTGCATCCGCATTCGTCGCTGCTGTGGCGATTTGGTTGGTGACTGCAGTCGGGCTATTGCCACCACGATCATACGGGAGCGATTCCGGGCTGTTCGTATTGAATTTTCTCTACGGCTCTTGCATTGCGGCCGTTTGCCGGTCAGTGCGACCGATTGATCGGCGCTAGACACACCGGCGCACTCCACGCCAGCCCTCGGAAAGAAGCACCATGAATGTCACAACCGATCCGCAGCCCGAGAACGATGTCATCGCTGGGGCAAACGGTGACTGGGAGGTCATAGTTGGGCTCGAAGTTCACGCCCAGGTAAACTCATCATCCAAATTGTTCTCTGGTGCATCTACCAAGTTTGGAGGTCCACCCAACAGCCACGTTTCGCTGGTAGACGCAGCGATGCCCGGTATGCTGCCTGTGATCAATACAGAGTGTGTCGCCCAGGCAGTTCGAACAGGGTTGGGCTTGAACGCGGACATCAACTTATACTCGGTATTTGATCGCAAAAATTATTTCTATCCCGACTTACCACAGGGCTATCAGATCTCGCAGTACAAGCAACCCATAGTGGGTTCAGGTGTTGTACACATCGACGTCGACGGCGCATCCACGACCGTACGTATCGAGCGGCTACACCTCGAGCAGGATGCGGGCAAGTCCGTACACGACATGCATCCGGATTATTCTTACGTTGACCTGAACCGATCGGGTGTCGCGCTGATGGAAATCGTTTCGCGACCGGATCTGCGTTCGGCCAAACAAGCGCAAGCCTATGTCTCGAAACTGAGAGCCATCATGCGATATCTTGGAACCTGCGACGGTGATATGGAAAAGGGCAACCTCCGTGCTGACGTCAACGTTTCGGTTCGCAGGGTTGGAGAACAATTAGGGACGCGGTGCGAGATTAAGAACGTCAACTCAATTCGTTTCATCGGTCTCGCTATCGACGCGGAGGCGCGTCGTCAGATCGACGTGCTTGAAGACGGCGGCGGTATCCAGCAGGAAACCCGGCTCTTCGATCCCAAGACAGGAACGACGCGATCGATGAGGTCGAAAGAAGAAGCCCACGATTATCGATACTTTCCCGACCCGGACCTGCTGCCACTTGAATTATCCCAAGAATACGTCGACGAGCTACAGCAGTCGCTGCCAGAACTGCCCGATGAAAAGCGTCAGCGTCTCATATCCGACTATGGACTATCTCCTTATGACGCGGACGTTCTCGTAGCCGAACGCGCCCAAGCTGACTACTTTGAATCTGTGGCGCAAGGTCGCGATGGCAAGCTGGTAGCCAATTGGGTGATCAACGAAGTATTTGGTCGCTTAAACAAAGCTGGTTTGGACATTGATGACGCACCAATATCTCCTGAGCAATTAGGGGGCATAATGGATCTGATTGCGGCCGACACGATTTCCGGCAAGATTGCGAAAGATCTTTTCGAAATCGTTTGGACGGAAGGCGGTAGTCCTCTGGAGATAGTAGAAGCGCGCGGTATGAAACAAGTTTCAGATGCTAGCGCCATAGAAGACATTGTTGAAAAAGTGATCGCCGACAACCCGGCGCAAGTCGCCAAATACAGAGAAAACCCGAAGGTTGTTGGCTGGTTCGTCGGTCAGGTGCTGAAGGCAACGTCCGGGATGGCCAATCCACAAATGGTAAATGCGATAGTTAGGGACAAACTCGGTTGAGATACTTCGTAGCCTAAACCACTGTGCCTCACCAATTTGCTATCATGCTGCACTGCTACCGATCCTGGCCAGATTGCTGAGATCAATGCCTTTCTCCCAGTACGGTTCAGCCCCGTAAAGCTCACAGAGAAAATCTATGAATGCGTTGACTTTAGAAGGCATGAACTCCCGACTTGGATAGACCGCAAATATTGCGTCATTCACTGATCCTCGGTACTGAGGCAACACAATCTTGAGCGTCCCGTTTTTGAGTTCTGGTCCGATATCCCAAGTTGAGCGCAAGCCAACCCCCAGCCCCGCCACGATAGCCTGCTTGGAAAATTCTGCGGAATTTGAGCGCATGCAGCCGCTTGGACGGAAATTATGTACCCCATCGGGCCCGCTGACGCGCCAAAGATCCTGCTTGCCGACCGCCAGGCAGTTATGCTCCTGCAACTCCCGAAGGGATTGTGGCGTTCCAAAATCTTCGAGATACTTGGGCGCCGCGCAAATAACGCGCGTGTTGGCAGCCAACTTTTTAGCAACCAGGGAAGAATCATCCAATTCACCAATGCGAATGGCCAAATCTACCCCATCACGAATGATATCGAATGTATCATCAGTGATAAGGAAGTTGAGTTGGATGTCGGGAAACTGGTCGAAGAAAGAGCGCAGATGAGGGGCTATATGCAATCGACCGAACGCCGTCGGTGCGGTGATTTTCAACTGTCCACGGGGCAAGGTACTGCGACGATGGACAAAATCTTCGGCCTCCTCCACGAGATTGAGGATATCAACGACCCGCTTAAAGTAGCCTTCACCTGTTTCAGTCAAGGTCAAGTGTCGAGTCGTGCGCTGGAACAAACGCGCCCCGAGGCTTTCTTCCAGCAAACTGACACGTTTCGAGATAACTGCCGGAGAGAGCCCCATCTCCCGCCCCGCCGCCGACATATTGCCGGTCCGCGCCACGCGTGCGAAAATATCAAGATCACTAATTGAGGTCATGCGATGCGTTCTCCGCATCTGTGCGATTCAAGAACCAACTTGTTCTTCAATTCGCGCAACTGAGGCAGCATGGACAAAATTGGCTCTCTGAAGCTTCGATATCGTATAAGTGCAACTCTGATTGGCTAAACAGTATATGACCATATGCAGCGGCGATTATCACAGCATTGATGCAAGACTCTGTTCGCTAATGGGAAAGGAACCCTAGGTGTCCATTCAACTACCGAACCCGGACGCTGATACGATCGCGCGAAGATCCCTCATCATCAAAGAATTAAGCGATTTGGTGGGACGCGAGGCGGTAATTTCAGATTCCGATGGACGTCGTGCATATGAGACTGATGCTTTGACCGCATATACTCAGATGCCACTCGCGGTCGTACTTCCGCAGACAACGACCGAGATCGCACTCATACTCAAATACTGCTACGCCCAGAAGATCAAAGTCTTCCCTCGGGGGGCCGGCACATCGCTCTGCGGTGGGGCGCTGCCGTCAAAAGATGGAATCGTACTCTGTGTCTCGAAAATGAATCGGGTGTTGGAAGTAGACTATGCCAACCGGTATGCCCGGGTTGAGACAGGCGTCACCAATCTTGCCATCTCTGATGCCGTCGCGGACAACGCATTTTTTTATGCTCCTGATCCCTCGAGTCAGCTGGCATGTACGCTGGCAGGCAATATTGCCATGAACTCTGGCGGGGCCCATTGCCTGAAATACGGCGTTACACTGAATAATGTCCTGGGCATCAAAATGGTCATGGTCGACGGAGAAATTATCGAGCTAGGTGGATCCTACCTGGATGCGCCGGGGCTTGATCTTCTCGGTCTCGTAATCGGTTCCGAAGGACAGTTCGGCATTGTTACAGAGGCCACCGTGCGGATATTGCGGGCAGCAGAGGGCGCGAGGCCCATGATGGTTGGATTCACGACCTGCGAAGACGCTGGCGCCTGCGTTGCCGCAATTATTGCTCAAGGGATCATCCCCGTGGCAATCGAGTACATGGACAGACCTGCCATCGAGGTTTGCGAAGATTTCGCGAAAGCAGGTTACCCTCGCGACGTCGAAGCCCTGCTCATTATCGAGGTTGAAGGTTCCGAAGACGAAATCTCGATCTTGTTAGACCGGATCAAAGCCATCGCCCAACAGTTCAACCCGAAGTCAGTGACCGTCAGCGACGGACCAGAACAGAGCGCTCGAATTTGGCGTGGCCGCAAATCAGCTTTCGGTGCAATTGGACGCATTTCGGAATATTATTGCATGGACGGAACCATTCCGTTAGGCAAATTATCCGAGGTTTTAAGTGGTATTAGCGATATTTGTAGCGGTTATGGCCTGCGGGTGGCAAACATCTTCCATGCAGGGGATGGCAATTTGCACCCACTCATCCTGTATGATGCCAATAAGCCGGAAGAAGCTGCGCGGGCAGAGCGGGCCGGTGCAGAAATCCTGACACTGTGCGTCAATGTTGGCGGTTGTCTAACAGGCGAGCACGGGGTCGGTATTGAAAAGCGCGATCTTATGCCCGTTCAGTTCTCGGAATCGGACATTAGGCTCCAATTACGAATTAAGAGCGTCTTCGACCCGGATTGGCTCCTGAACCCTGGAAAAGTCTTTCCGCTCGAAAGTGTCCAATCATCTGGTGCTGCCCCATAGTTGGCGCCGTGGTAGCGGAATCACCGGGGAACAGCATGGTCCGTCACAGTGCTATCCGACTTTAAAGCGCTTCACAGCTGCGCTTTACGTTACAGTGGACGATGTCAAATCAATTGGGGACGCGAATTGAATGGTGTAGTAAGACCTGCCGCGGATTGGGAACTCGCACGCTTTTTGCAGGACTCCTCGGCGCGCGGAAGTTCTGTCGAGATCGTTGGTGGAGCGACAAAGCGCGACGCCGGACGTCCGCCATTCGCCGAGAACTTACTATCCACGCACGTTATGCGTGGGGTTCGTTTCCATTACCCCAATGAGTTGGTGATGAGCGCGCAGGCCGGCACACTTTTGTCGGATATAGAACATGATCTGGCAAGCCAGAACCAAATGTTGGCGTTCGAACCTGTCGACCTGGGACCGCTGTTGGGCACCCAAGCTGGCATGGGAACGATAGGAGGCGCAATAGCAGCAGGCGTGTCGGGAAGCCGGAGAATTGCGGCTGGAGGAGCTCGGGACCACGTGCTCGGTATCAAAGCAGTTACGGGAGGTGGAGAGATATTCCAAAGCGGTGGTCGTGTCCTTAAGAACGTCACCGGTTATGACATCGCCCGCATTGTCATTGGCAGCTGGGGCACGCTTGCAACCATGACTGAAGTCACTTTCAAAGTGCTGCCAGTGCCCGAAGAAACAGCCACCCTGGTGATTGTGGGATTGTCAAATGATCTCGCCATAGAAGCAATGTCTGCCGCAATGGCCACACCTTACGATATCACGGGTGCTATACATATTGAATCAGCTTTGGTCTCGCACTTGCGGCAGGATGAGTTCCGGGCAGCAGGCGATTCCATCACTGCCTTTCGCCTTGAGAATTTCTCAGCCTTTTTACCTCGACGCATTGGCGAACTACAAAATGCACTGAAGACCTATGGCGATGTTCACGTCGCAACCAATGCGGCCTCGCGATCCTTTTGGTCAGAGCTACAACAACTCTCGGTGTTCCTTCCGAGTTCCCTCCCAGTTTGGCGGATTTCGACAACCCCAAATAGGGGGGGCGAACTTGCTGCGGGCATTCAGCGCTACATGGATGCTCACGCGTATTTCGATTGGGCTGGCGGCCTCATCTGGTTAACCGTACCAGATGCCGCAGACGCTGGATCAACAGATATACGACGCGTTCTAGCCAGCCACGGCGGGCATGCGACATTGATCCGAGCCGGCGAAGAGGTGCGCGGGAGCGTTGACGTCTTCCAGCCGATGGATCACGGCCAAGAACGTCTCACGCGCGCGTTGAAGCGCGTGTTCGATCCGGCTGGCATCCTTAACCCGGGACGCATGTACAGCGATCTCTAGACAGGGTCCGGAAACACTTAGAACGAGCCTTAGGATGCAAACGAATTTTAGTTCCGAACAATTATCAGATCCGCGTCTAGCTGAAGTAAACAGTATTCTGCGAAGGTGTGTCCATTGCGGTCTGTGTACAGCGACGTGTTCAACCTACGTGCTGCTTGGCGATGAGCGTGATAGCCCTCGCGGCCGCATTTACTTGATGAAGGACATGTTCGAAGGAGGCGAAGCGGCGAGCGCCGAAGTCCAACATCACGTTGACCGTTGTCTATCGTGTTTATCATGCATGACCACGTGTCCCGGCGGCGTTGACTACATGCATTTGGTCGATCACGCACGGGCCTACATCCACGAAACAAGAGGGCGACCATGGCGATCAAGATTAGTGAGAACTTTGCTCGCCGCCCTAGTTCCTTACCCAATTCGATTTGGCTGGGCTCTGCGATTGGCGCCGCTCGGGCGGCCATTCATCGGGACGATGCGTTTGTTGGGCCTGAAGCAGCTTGCTGCGATGATCGAAATGGCACCGCGGCACATTCCTCGCGCAGCGAGATTTGATGGGCCTGGCAAGGCCGAGACAAAACTGAAGCGCCAGGCACGGGTTCTTATGTTGGCAGGTTGCGCACAACAGGTACTCAGACCGGAGATCAACGACGCCACGATCCGTCTTCTAGCGAGGCGTGGAGTTGATGTGGAAGTCACAGCAGGCGCTGGTTGCTGTGGCGCCTTAGTTCACCACATGGGCATAGAACGCTCTGCTCAGGAATTTGCCAAACGGAATGTTGATGCCTGGTGCAAGTCGATGGAGCGTGAGCCCGTGGACGCAATAATAGTAAACGCTTCTGGATGTGGAACAACAGTAAAGGACTACGTCCATTTGTTACGAAACATCGGTGATTATGGCGAACGGGCGCAGAGGATTGCAGACAAAGCTAAGGACATAACGGAGTTCCTGAGTACGCATCGACTTGGTCCACCTCTGCGGTGGTCATCACTTAAGGTGGCCTATCACTCGGCCTGCTCAATGCAGCACGGTCAACAAATAGTTGACGAACCCAAAACACTATTGCGCAATGCCGGTTTCACGGTCGTTGACGTACCTGAGGGTCACATTTGTTGCGGATCCGCAGGAACGTACAACATCATGCAGCCCGACATCGCCGAAGACCTGCGAGATCGAAAAATAAAAAATATTCGCAGTGTAAAACCGGATATCGTAGCTACTGGAAACATTGGTTGCATCACGCATCTGACGAGTGACATGGAGTTCCCGATTGTACACACAGTGGAACTGCTGGACTGGGCCTACGGCGGGCCTGTTCCGCGTGGATTAGAAGATTTCCAACCTTACGTTCACGATGTCCCGGTACCCAAGGGGCGGAAGGCTGAGGATTATATCCAATACTAGCTATTTAGCCCCTTGAACCATGAACATTCAAATTCCGGACTACAGCATCGTCTTGCTCTATGGAAGCGACGACGAAATTCTAACGCAATTTGCTCTCAACGCATTTGGGTGCGTCACGAACCTCGGCGGCGCTCTAAGAACCGCGAAAGAAACTAAGGCTGCATTCGCGGACATAGAACGACGATTGCGTGAACGTCAGATTGTGATTGCCATCATCGGTTCGACTGCCGAAGAGATCTTAGATGACCTCATCGACATGGGAGATCGCTATCACGCTCAGGTCATCGGCTTGCAGGTTGCTCGTTTGCACAAAGCTTCCGCTCTTTCACCGCGCAATACTAAGCGCCTGGCCGCCATACACCACATTGATTTGCGTGCATCTTCGAGATCGAGAAATTTGAACGTCGAAACTGTGCCTTTCAAATCGGATAAGCGGACACTCACTGGCAGCTTTGATATCATTGGGGACGTGCACGGCTGCTTCCACGAACTATTAGAACTCCTCAGACTCCTTGGCTATCGCGTGGACGTGCAGGGGAAAGGCTCAAGTCGCCTGACCAAGGTAGTGAGACCAGCTAACCGTAGAGTAATTTTCGTCGGAGACTTGGTTGATCGAGGACCAGCCTCTCCAGATGTACTTCGCCTTGTGATGGAAATGATCGCGCAAGATGCCGCAATGTGCGTTATCGGAAATCACGACAATAAGCTCCTGCGCTGGCTTTCTGGTAGCAAGGTTTCACTAACCCACGGCCTAGAAACGACCGTCGACCAGATCATGCTCGAGACGGCAGAGTTCCGCAATTCAGTTCGTGAATTCCTGTATGACCTCCCCTATCAGCTTTGGCTCGACGGTGGTCAATTGGTAATTGCGCACGCTGGAATTCGTGAAGAAATGATCGGTCGGGAAAGCAGAAAGGTGCGCGACTTTTGTCTGTACGGAGATAGCAGCGGTCAGCGCAATGAACTGGGGCTGCCCATTCGTTACCACTGGGCATTGCGGTACAACGGGGATCCGGCAATTATCTATGGTCATACTCCGGTTTCCGAGACATCATGGATCAACAATACGCTCTGTATTGACACCGGCTGCGTATTTGGAGGTCAACTTACGGCTCTACAGTGGCCGGAACGATATCTTGTGTCGGTAGCAGCGCATAGAGAATATCGAAGAAGACCGCGCCCGTTCGGCCACCCTCCCCCCCGACCGTGCATTGATAATTAGCACCCCACGAAAATTTGCCCAGTAGTCAGCAAAGAGCCGCTCAAAGACCAAACGCTATCGCAATTCACTCGTCGCGAACGAAGTGAACTCAACAGCTAAGTCACATAGAAGTCTAAGCCCGAAGTGTAGCGCCTTTCCGACCGTCGCGGATTGATTTATAAGGCGCCGAATTGACCCGTTCCATATCGCGAAAAGATGCAAAGTCATGGCAAAAAACCAGAAAATCAGACGGCCATTGGCACGCTTGCCCAAGGGCTTTCGCGATGTCGGTTCCGAAGAACTTCGTCTTACCAACCGCATGCTGACGGCAATTGGTGAAATCTACGAATCCTATGGATTCGAGCCACTAGAAACGCCAGCGTTCGAATATTCAGACGCTTTAGGGAAATTTCTACCCGATGCAGATCGGCCCAATGATGGTGTATTCTCGATCGTTGACGATGATGATCAATGGATGTCATTGCGGTATGATCTGACTGCCCCTCTTGCTCGTCACGTCGCAGAGCACTACCAGAACCTCCCAAAGCCATATCGTCGATACAGTTACGGCACCGTATGGCGGAACGAGAAGCCCGGACCAGGACGATTCCGACAATTCCTGCAATTTGACGCTGATACCGTAGGAACCGCCAACGTAGCAGCTGATGCGGAAATCTGCATGCTCATGGCAGAGACTATGGAACGACTGGGCTTTGAGCGCGGCCAATACATCGTCCGCGTCAACAATAGAAAAATCCTTGACGGCGTCTTAATGCGCATGGGGCTTAATCATGAAACCCCAGGTTGTGATGCGCAACGATTGGTCGTACTAAGGGCGTTAGACAAGCTTGATCGCCTAGGATCGGAAGGCGTCCGTCAGTTATTAGGCACGGGGCGTCGCGACGAATCCGGTGACTACACGGTGGGAGCAGGTTTAGAGGCAAACGCCATCGAGATTGCAATGGCATTTCTCGGATCAGGGCTCACAACACGTCCCGAGACCATAAATTCTCTCAAAGCGCTTGTCGAACCGTACGAGGAAGGGCTTGAGGGCATTGCCGAACTTCAAGCGATCCACGATTTGCTTATTGCCGCCGACATGGACGAGGAACAGGTCGTCTTTGATCCTTCGGTTGTCCGTGGGCTCGACTACTACACCGGTCCCGTTTTCGAAACAGAATTGACGTTTGAAACGAAAAACGACAGGGGCGAACCGATTCGGTTTGGGTCAGTCGGTGGTGGTGGCCGCTAC
>JBPCWA010000393.1:0-5256 GCA_051009975.1 Hyphomicrobiaceae bacterium | reverse complement strand
GCCCCGATCGCAACGTCAGTGGCTGACGACAAGAAGACCGCGGAGGGCGCTGCGAAGGGCGCTGCTGTCGGCGCCGCGGTTGGCGCTGTCACGGGAGCCGGAGCGGTGACCGGAGCAGCGGTAGGTGCCGTAGTGGGCGGTGCTGCAGGCAGCAAAAAGAAAAAGGACGAAAAGAAGAACTGACAATCGCAACGTCTTGCAGAACGGATGCGTGGAACTGGTCCGTGCGCCGCGTCCAAGCCACTCCTAATGTAAAGCTACGCAGCTATGGCACGGTGGTGCTGCGCGCGGTGTTCAAGAAAGACGATGCCGTCACAAAGCGGGCCAAACATTTTGTTTAGCTCGCTCAGTCAGAGCTCCTTCTTCTCGTCAGGTGCTCTGACCCAAACTGCACCAGACTTTTCCCTATCCAGCATGTGGTTGTTTCCTGGTGGTTGTTTCCTGGTGGTCTTCCCCTCGGTCGGCCACGCCGTGTTTTGAATTACAACTCGGTATCCATCGACATCTGCGAACGTGATCCCGCATACGTCCCAATAGGGATTGAATGACTTAACGTGCACAAACCCGGCTGAAAGCATTTGCGCGCAAAGTCGCTTCCAAGCATCGTCATCCTCTTGATAGAACACCAACAGATGATCAGCGCTCGGTGCGAACCCAAACGTATGATTTGCCCTTGATGTGAATTCGATGTGATACGCCTGGTTGGGAAAACCGAGAATGACTCCATCAAATCCGTCGTGCTCGGCGAATTCACCCAGAACGGATAGGCCAAGACCTTCCACGTACATCCGCTTGATAGCCAACAAATTGTCCGTGGGACGGGCGACCCGCATAACTGGTGTCTTCGACATTACCTCGTTTCTCGTTCGACACGAACTCATTACTCGATTGCGTCGCGGCTACGACACGGCGAGGCAAATCGAATGTCATTTGAAATACGCCTCGCCAATAAGAATTCTTCCGGTCAATGCGCTGTACGAGGATAAAGGAGGGCGATCAACACTATCGACCACACAACTCCCCACACAGCCCAAGTGATGGTGGGATGCTCTGCCTGCCACTCCAGTATGCGTTTATGTAAGGCCACGAGTTACCTCCGGTTTTTGTTTGCCCAAGAATTAAGATTGCTTTTGGTAGTTAAACTGAGTGCACCGCAATTAAGCGCATTGCCCGTGAACGGGACGCTACCACCTGGATCACCCAAAGTGATGCCCTGAAGCTTGCTGGTCCAGAACGCGTCTGGTCAGAAACATGACTCCAAAGAAGCAGGACAGTCAGCCAACTTTTCGTTAGTGCAGTCGTTCGATCCCCCAGACAAGCACT
The DNA here is from genome assembly GCA_051009975.1 of Hyphomicrobiaceae bacterium. GTDB lineage: Bacteria > Pseudomonadota > Alphaproteobacteria > Rhizobiales > Hyphomicrobiaceae > Tectiglobus. Next base: position 3,933 of record JBPCWA010000393.1, on the reverse strand, counting down.
TCGGGTTCTTCAAGAACCAACAGATCAGGCTTCCCGGGCGCGTGGTCCAAGCCGAGAAAATGAATGTGGGCATGGCCATCCATCTGCTCGCGCGCAACGTGGGCGATCGTGTCTGCGTTGCTCCTCGCTGACCGTCGATTGTTTGCTGCAGTCGCCTGGATCCAATTTACCATCTGTCGGTTCCTCACTGTGACTTGAGCATTCGCTTGCGCCACGCCATGGGCGGGAACGATATTTTATGGTGAATTTGGAAGAGCAGACTTGATCTCACTCAACTCCTTAACTCATCAGATGACGGGAGAAGTCTCCTGGTCCGTCCGTCGCAAAAGTCGCCAGCCAATCAATACTCTGACCGTCATTGATTATGAAGCTATGGCTCGCTACTCTTGTCAGAACATCGGCCAAAAAGTCCGTTGGCGTAGAATAGATCGCCTATCGCGGCGATTGAACTGTTTGAAACGCGTAGAAGCGAATAAATGGATGCAGGGATTCGGCTGGCCCAATCCCAAGATTCTGATGATATGAGCCACACGAGCGATCAGAGACAATCCCTGATAGTAATGATCTTCTCAAATGTCGGGCACAGCTTCTCGCACATGTTTACAGTGCTCTATGCCACGGCAGTGCTCTACCTGCCAAAGGTGTTCGACCTGCCGTACGGCGAGCTTCTCGGCCTGTCGAGCTTAGGGCTTGTTCTCTTCGGCGTCGCCGCCCTTCCGGCAGGCTGGCTCGGTGACCGCTGGAGCCAGATTGGCATGATGGTGGTATTTTTCCTCGGCATCGGCGTCGGAGCGATCATTCTTGGAATGGCCGAAGGACCGCGGGGATTGTTTGCGGGCCTGACGATCATTGGTCTGTTTGCTTCAATCTATCATCCGGTTGGAATTGCTTGGATCGTCTCTTGGGCCAAAAAACAAGGTATGTCACTGGGTATCAACGGCGTCTTCGGCAATGTCGGTACCGCCTTGGCGCCAGTCTTCGTCGGACTGACGATTGATTATCTAACCTGGCGAGCAGCCTTCATCGTCCCGGGCATACTTTCACTGCTCACCGGATTTGCTCTGGCAATTGTATGGCAGGCGGGCTGGATCCGAGATGTCACAAGAGACCGGGTGCCGACTGGTGCGCCTGACTCCCGTGATTTTTTTCGCGTATTCACACTCTTGACAATTACAATGGCATGCACTGGCTTCGTTTATGCCGGCCTGACGAATACGATGCCGAAACTGATGGAGATGGGGATAAGCACTGCGCTCGCTACAAGCTACACCGAGATCGGAGTCTATGTCGGCATAGTCTCCGGCCTCGCCTCGTTTAGCAGCTTCGTTGGCGGCTGGATAGCAGATCGATATTCCGCTCGTGCGATCTATATCATCGCTTGGCTCCTGCAGATCCCGTTACTCTTCACTATCACGTCTCTATCGGGCTTGCCTCTGCTTGTTTCCTTACTGCTCGTCATGAGCTTCATTCTTTCCTTTACAGCAGCAGAGAACATTCTCGTCGCCCGCTACACACCCTTTCGGTGGCGTGCCGTCGCCTACGGTGCGAAATTTGTTCTTGCACTTGGCATCGGTGGGCTAACCGTCCATTTGGCAGGCTGGCTCTTCGACCGCGATGTTAGCTTTGCGAATTTGTTTGTGATGCTCGGTGCTGCGGCTATTCTCGCGGCCTCGGCGGCTTTTCTGTTACCCGAATCCCGTCCGGGCCCTGGGGAAATCAAAGGGTCGCCATCGCCCAGCGTGAGCTGAATTGGTCTGTACTCGCAACTCAGCACATATCATCTTGGAGTGAGACCCATGGCCCAATATCACTCCACGCCTGACACATACGTTGCACTGGCGAATGAAGTAGTTGGTAGGTTTCACAGCCACGACTAACTGGCGCGAACGTGATCTGGCGGGCTTTGTTGGTGATCTTAGAGGAGGCGACCAACCAAGCACCTGAAACGAGGTCTAAACTCTGAGAGAGCTCTGGCGGCGATCATTGTCAATGATGGAATCATGCCAGCTTCACTGGCGTTGCCGCCTGGCTCCAATGAAACTCCTTGGCCTCGGCCTTCGGCTCCGACTGCAATTGAGCGCCCGCATATGCAATGATGAGTTCATATTGCAAGGCTCCTGGCTGGCAGCGCTGCATTGTCGACGGCATACCGAGAGAGAATCAGCATACACGCTGCTCCAATTGCTGGCGCGTTCCGGCCAATGGTCCCTGCTAATATTTCAATCTCTGCAAGGCCTTGTTGATCAAGGTGGTTGTATTGCTTGCGCACCTGCTCGACAAACTCGTCTCTCACGGCACGTGGAAAGATGCCGTCGATAACCACAGCGTCGAAATCAATGACTGATGCAGCCGAAGCTGCCGCCTGCGCGACACCCGCAGCCGCGGTGTCAAGCCATCTGGCAAGTGGTTTGTCCAGTCTCGACCAATCTTGCTCGTCACTCCACAGCCCGTCGCGACTAATGCCCTCTGCAATCAAATCGCGTTCAAGGCAGAAAAGCGAAGCGGATCGAATGAGCTGCTCAGGTCCCCTTCCACTTCGACATCCTATCGAGCAAATCGGCATTGATCCAAGGGCACCAGCATTGCCGCGACGCCCCTCAAAACTCGGCCATCAAGTACAATTCCGCCGCCGATGAACCATCCGACGAAGAAATGCACGAAGCTGAGATAATCTGCCCTGCCGTCATCTCCAAGGCCGAATTCGGGGTCGAGTGCAAACTGCGCGGCGCAGGCTGCAGTCGCATCGTTGGCTACCTAGATCGGCACTTCTAATAGTCCTCCGATAGCCTTGACAAAGTCATAGTCCCGCCAGTCCAAAAGGTCCTGGATCGGCGCCCCCATCACCTCCCCCCAACTCCACATTTCCGACGACATGGCTACGCCAAGACCTGCCAAGCGGTTAGCTTTGCCTGACCTGGACAGCACTCGACGCAGATGGGAAGTTGCGAACTCTTCAATCTGTTTCGGTACAGGAAAAGAGTAAGTCAATTCGACACGCGACTTCGTTTCAAGTATGGCGTCAAGTAAAACCAGCTCAGAACTCCGCCTTCCCACGTTCAGACCAAAAGCGAATGCTCCATCATGATCGAGCATGTAGGGAACTGATGGTTGACCTACACGTCCGCGCCGAGGCTTGCCACGGCGCACCAAGTGATCAACTTCGAGTCGCTCGATAACGCAGCCGACGGTCGTGGGCAACAGCCCGGTAATTCGCGCCAAGTCTGCTTTGGGTAGAGCTGAATACTGCCGAATGAGCGAGAGGATCAGACGCTCGTTAAAGGTGCGATCTGTCAATGCATACCCGTTCGATACTTTGGCGAATTGTATATTGTCGCTATGGTCGCCACGCACGTCGTAAAGAGTTCGACCACACTGCCATAGCCGAGGGCCACCCAAAAATAGAGCAACTACATTTATTGTCGTTTTCCTTGCCCCTGCTCAAATTGCGCAGCCTGACCATACCTGCGGTGAGTGATCCAATTGTGAGTTTTTCGGTGCACTCCCGCATCTAATTGAGGGACAATCGTGGCGGCTCTAGCCGTGCGGAAGTGAACAGAAAGGCGTGTGGTTGGTATAGAAGATCAATTCGGCTAAACGCGTGGGATATCAGCACCACGGCGACCACAAGTCACTGCAGCCACCCTCGCAGCATGGTCGAGAATTTTCGCCAGTGCATCATTGCTCATCGTCGTCAATGCTGCGCGCGGCTCACGCTCAATGCTGAAGGGAGCGAGCAAAGCTGCCTGGAAGCCGTCACCTGCACCTACGGTATCCACCACTTCGACCGAAGGCGGCAAAGTCGATATGCAGCCGCACTTGCGATAACAATTGACCCTTTGAGCTCCATCGGTAATTGTGACCATGTTCGGCCCGCGCTTAAGCCAGTCTAACGCAACATCTTCGAAACCCAGAGTTGGATAGAGTAGACCAAGG